>JBHIDV010000294.1:0-3966 GCA_046760285.1 Sedimentisphaerales bacterium | reverse complement strand
AAGAGCGAGGACACGTTCCTTGTTGGGTATGTAGTATTCGACAAAAGAAAAGGGTTTGCGGAGGTCGATGTTGTAGAGCAATGTCAGCGGTATTTGAAGGATAAAATTGCCAGTGGTGAATTTAGCCTGCCCGCCGGAGTCAGTTACACCTTTGCCGGCAGCTACGAGAATCAGATTCGTGCTCAAAAGACACTTATGATAGTCGTGCCGCTGGCGCTTTTCATTATATTTTTGATTCTATATTTCCAGTTTAAGTCCGTATCAACCAGCTTGCTTGTGTTCTCCGGCATAGTTATTGCTTGGGCCGGAGGTTTTTTGCTGATATGGTTTTACGCCCAGGATTGGTTTCTGAATTTTAGCATATTCGGCGTCAATATGCGGGAGCTTTTTCAGGTACACACCATCAATCTTAGTGTTGCTATTTGGGTAGGATTTTTGGCTTTATTCGGCATTGCCTCCGATAACGGCGTGATTCAATCTACGTATCTCAATCAGGTCTTCGATGAGCGCAAGCCCCGGACAATTCAGAGCATTCGCGAGGCGACGGTTATTGCCGCCCAGCGACGTGTTCGGCCGTGTCTTATGACATCAGCAACCACCATACTGGCGCTTATCCCGGTTCTTACCTCTACAGGACGCGGTTCTGATATTATGGTACCTATGGCGATACCTTCCTTTGGGGGAATGCTGATTGTTCTTATAAGTATATTTGTAGTGCCGGTCTTATACTGCTGGATAAAAGAAACTAAAATCGGTAAACAACGAACATGATGGCGAATCGCCAAGGAATTTCGAATTTTCGCCAAACGAGCAACCTTCAAATGATTAACGGCCCTTACAGGAGATAAAAAATGGATGTAACACAGGAAAAATTGATAGATTTGTTAAATATGGATTTGGAGCTGGAGTATTCGGCAGCGATACAATACATAAATCATGCAGCGGTGATGACGGGAGCTGCGTATGGAGACATCATAAAGGAGCTCAAGATTCACGCAAATGAAGAAATTCAGCACGCTATAATTTTGTCAGACCAAATCGATTATTTAGGTGGTCAGCCTTCCGTCAAAGTGGGTAAAATTCTGACTTCTAAGGAAAATGATGAGATGCTGCAGCAAGATTTGAATGGCCAAGAGGATGCCATAAAGCGATATAAGCTGAGAGTGGAGCAGGCTGAGCAACTCAAAGAGTTTGCTTTGGCACAGCAGCTCAGGAATATCCTGGCCACAGAACAAGAACACGCTATGGACCTGAAACAGGCACTTGGAAGATAATTTTTTTCACAAGAATGTTGAATTACGACCGCAACAGGATTTTGATATGGTGATACTGCCGGCGTATATTTTGGAGAGATAGATTGTATGAACGAACGAACTGGTTTAGTGACTATGAAGGGCCAGGCCTTGACCCTTTTGGGCGATGAAGTAAAGATAGGTGACAAGGCCCCGGATTTTGAAGTAGTGGCAAATGATTTATCTACAGTCAAACTGTCGTCCTTTCGAGGCAAGGTCTGCATTATCTCATCTGTGCCTTCTTTAGATACGAGCGTGTGCGATATAATGACCCGTCGATTCAATCAAGAAGCGGGTAAACTTGGCGAGGATGTAGCAGTCCTGACCATTAGTATGGACCTTCCATTTGCGCAGAAACGCTGGTGTGGCGCAGCAGATGTTAAAAATTTGCAGACACTTTCAGACCATCGACAAGCTTCGTTCGGCAAAGCTTTCGGCGTTTTGATCAAAGAATTGCGTTTGCTTGCCCGGGCGGTATTCGTGCTCGACAAGGAAGGAATTATCCGTTATGCAGAGATAGTCGATGAGCTGACGAATGAGCCGGATTATGACGCAGCATTAAAGACAGCCAAGGCGGGATAACGGAACTACCATAGGATTAATTGATTATTCTTCTGCGAAAACTATGAACCGGAGCCAGCCAATAGCTTTTTGTCCGTGGTTCATTTTTTGGTGGGCACAGCCCACCTTATACCCAGCCGTTTAACAACTCTGTTATGGTTGAGGCTACCTGCTGTTTGGATTCAGCTCTTTGCAATTGCTTTAGTAGATTTTCCTGTCGGCAGGTTATGCAAACAGCAGTTTTCAAGTCAAAATCAGCGACGCCGCATATCTGTCGAATTTTTTGGGTTAAATCCTCAATTCCAGTGCCTACTTTAGCACTTATTTGTACTGTATTGTCTAAAGAGGGACCCCGCCCTGCGGGAACCCTTTGAGGTAGATTGACGGCATCGAATTTAGCGGGCAAATCGGACTTGTTTAGAACTGTCAATACTTTCTTGTTGATGATTCTTTCAAGGAGCCGTCCGTCAAGCTGGCTTACAGTTTGGCTGTTATCCAGAACAAGCAAAACCAAATCCGCTTGTTCCAAAATCTCGACGCTTTTTTGTTGAGCCATTTTTTCAACAGTATCTTTGGAAGCCGGGTGTTTTTCATCCAGTCCAGCGGTGTCAATGAACTCTACAGAAAGAGGCTCGGTTCGGCAGGTGGCTGAGACCCAGTCACGGGTGGTTCCTTTAATATCGGCAACTATTGCTTTTTGTCGACTGGCCAGGCAGTTTAATAGTGTGCTTTTGCCGGTATTCGGCGGGCCAATTATTGCCGCTTTGCAGCCGAACATAATCAGCTTTGCTGTCCTGCTGTCTTTAAGTATTTGCTCAGCCTGAGTGGAAATTTCGTCAAGCGATATCGTTTTTATGTTCTGCAGCCATTCCGTTATTATTTTGCTTAGGCCGGCGTCGATTTGATTCGCGATTATTTTGGTTCCCTGGATTGTTTTGGCCTTTAATTGGGCCAGTTTAGCTTCGAGTGCAATTGTACTCATGGGTTTTTGTGCAGCGAATATTTTAGCTAACATTTGCTCAGCGGTTATGAGCTTAGCGCCACAGCGCTGAAGCAATTGCATTATCATCTCCACGATGAGCGGATTGCCATGACAGTGTATGGCGAAGCTGTTGGTGGCCTCACAGCCGATTGTTACCTGGTCGATAGTTTCTCCTGCCTCATTGATAGTACCGAGCAGAATTTTGCCGGTCTTGAATTTGGCAGGTTTTGTCCTCAAGGGTTTAAATATTTTTTGTATTACAGTTTCAGCTAAGTCGCCAAAGACTTGAATGGTTGATATTGCGGCGGCGGCCTTGCCCGTCATTACTGCAGCGAAAACAGCCATAACTCAGAAGAGCTCACCTTTTTGTTCGATATATTTTTGATAGGCCAGGACGATGCCCTTTACGACCAGATTAGGCACATAATTGTCTACAAATTTACAGTCGTCCTTTATGGTTTTCGCAGCGGCACCTGTTATTATCGTTTGAGGCCATCTGCCAATTTTTTCAGCGTAGCGTCTAATGACTTCTTCCAGTGCCCCGATAATGGAATAGTACAGGCCACAATTTATGGCCTCAGCGGTGTTCTTCCCATAAGGCCCCTGCGGCTTGGTAACTTTGACATTTGGTAGTTGAGCAGTATTTTCTTTTAAGGCCTTCGCGCTGATTTCAAAGCCTGGGCAAATGATACCTCCCTGGAAAACGCCATGTTGATCAACCAGGTCGATGGTGACAGCCGTGCCGAAATCCGCTACGACTACGGCATCTTCGACCACCGCGTAGGCCGCTGCTGCTGATACCACTCTGTCGGTGCCTACTTTGCCTGGCTCGTCCACCCACAAAGGCATCGGCAGAGGTATGTCCTTGCCTATAACGTATATTTTTTCACCGAAATTATCCTTTACTATTTCTTGAACGAGCTTGGTCCAGGCGGGCTTTACACTGCTGATGACAATTACGCCATCGCGTTTTTTTTCTTTCGAGCTTTCGAGAATAGGGACTTTTTGCCAGGCCGATTCGAGGCAGTCGGTTAATTCCTGTCGTGAATTACCCGCAATAGATTTTATAAACTGCTCCTGGCCGTCCAGAAAAAGCCCAATGTCAATATTGGTATTGCCAATATCTACCGC
>JBHIDV010000293.1:0-3969 GCA_046760285.1 Sedimentisphaerales bacterium | reverse complement strand
AATTATTGAAAGAAAAGCTGACAACTGAAAACTACAACAGGCTCGTCGCTCTTGAGAACCCGAAGATGCACCAGTTTGTTGCCGATGCCATCGAGCTTACGCAGCCGGCCTCCGTCTTTGTCTGTACCGATTCAGCCGAGGACAGAGCTTATATTCGTGACTTAGCAATAAAAAATGGCGAGGAAATACCGCTGAATATCCCCGGCCATACCTGTCACTTTGACGGGTACTACGACCAGGCCCGCGATAAGGCCAAGACAAAATATCTATTACCGCCCGGCTCAGAGCTGGGCGCGAGTCTTAATTCCATCGAAAAGACCGCTGGCCTCGAAGAGGTCCGCTCATATCTTGCTGGTTCAATGGCTGGGCGGAAAATGCTGATTTGCTTTTTTAGCCTTGGCCCGCTCGACTCGGACTTTTCTATCCCTTGTATTCAGATAACAGATTCGCCCTACGTAGCTCACAGCGAAACGATTTTGTATCGGCCTGGATACGAACAGTTTAAGAAAATCGGCTCATCGGCTGACTTTTTCAGATTCATCCATTCTGAAGGTGAACTTGAGAACGCTGTGAGTAAAAATATCGACAAACGCCGAGTTTATATTGACCTTCAAGAAAACCTGGTCTACAGTGTCAATACCCAATATGGCGGCAACACTATAGGCCTGAAAAAATTGGCCTTGCGGTTGGCCATCCAGAAGGCTTCCAGAGAAGGTTGGCTTGCCGAGCATATGTTCGTTATGGGGGTTCATGGCCCCCAGGGACGTGTTACTTACTTTACCGGTGCATTCCCATCAGCATGTGGAAAGACCTCCACATCTATGCTCCCGGGCCAGACCATTGTGGGCGATGATATTGCTTACTTGCGTAAAAAACAGGGCCAGGTTCGTTGCGTAAATGTAGAAAAGGGAATTTTCGGCATCATTCGCGATGTCAATTCCGAAGATGACCCCGTTATTCACGAGGCCTTAACTTCGCCGGGAGAGGTTATTTTCTCAAACGTCTTGATTGATGATAACAAGCAGCCTCACTGGCTGGGTATGGGTTGTGAATTACCCACCGAGGGAATCAACCATTCCGGAAGATGGCAGGCAGGCAAAACCGACGCCAATGGTAATGAGATTACTGCCTCACACAAAAACGCCCGCTACTGCCTCAACATCCCGGACCTGGCCAATTGCGACCCGTTGCTCGATGACCCGCAAGGCGTGCCGGTCGGTGGCATCATTTATGGCGGACGGGACAGTGACACCTGGGTCCCTGTGGAGCAGGCCTTTAACTGGACAGAGGGCATTATCATAAAAGGGGCGGCACTGGAGTCAGAAACCACCGCGGCAACGCTGGGCAAAGAAGGCGTCAGAACCTTCAATCTAATGGCGAATCTCGATTTTCTTTCGATACCGCTTGGTCGATATATCCAGAACAATTTGGACTTCGCTAAAGGTATCGAAAATCCCCCTCTGATTTTCTCGGTTAATTATTTCCTCAGGGACAAAGCCGGCAAATACTTAAACGGTATGGCCGATAAGAAGGTCTGGATTCTGTGGGCTGAACTTCGTGTAAACGGGGATGTTGAGGCCATTGAAACGCCGACCGGCCTGATACCAAAATATGAAGATTTGCAAAAACTGTTCGAGGGACATCTCGGCACACAATACAGCCAGGCGGACTATGTCCAGCAGTTTACCATTCGTATACCAGAAAACCTGGCCAAGCTCGACCGGGTGGAGAAAATCTACCGGGAAAAGGTTTCCGACACGCCTGAGATTCTTTTTGATACATTTGCCAAAGTTCGCAGACGCCTAAAAGAAGCGCAGGCCAATCTCGGCGATTATATCTCGCCGTTTGCCTGCACCTGTCGGTAGCCGCAGGCACAGGTGATTTGACCGCTTGATGAGCAAAAATACTTGAGTCTGGATATCGTTTGTCGGTGTCGAGGCTGGTATCGAAACTGGAAGCTGGTCCCGCCCCAATTGTCCGACGGCGTTAGATGCAACCAGGCTCATGCCTGAAAATCCCGGTATGCGGGTGTGGGGCCCCCAAACGCATTCTTTTGCGTTTGGGGAACCCCTGCAATTGGGGCGGGACGAGCTTCGAGGTTCCAGGACAAGCATCGATACGAGCATCGACAACCTTAAACGAGAACCATAATTTTTAGGAAGGGATTAGTATGAATAAGAAAACCGTTCGTGGTGGTATTATCGGCTCCGGCTTCGCTGCGAAATTCCATTTTGAATGCATCAAGAGAGTCGCAAGCACAGATGTACAAATCGAGGGCGTATTCGATATCAACACCGAACAAGGAGCAGCTTATGCTAAAAAGCGAGGGATTCGTGCCTACAATACTTTGGAAGAACTGCTGGATAAGGTTGATGTCATCCACGTTTGTACACCGCCGGTGGTGCATGAGCAGCTCGCGATTGCGGCTCTTGAAGCGGACAAATTCGCCATCGTGGAAAAGCCGTTGACCGGTTATTTCGGTGACGGCAGCGAAGATTTTAATGGTGACACATTTGACAAGCAGGTAGCGCTGGATAATTCTCTGGAAAGTTGCAAACGAATGCTCGAGGCAGAAAAAAAGAGCAAAGGTAAAATACTCTACGCTGAGAACTGGGTTTATGCACCTTCGATTCAAAAAGAGGCCGAGATTATCGAAAAGACGGGTGCACAGATACTCTGGATGCATGGCGAAGAAGCACACTCCGGCTCACACGCATGGACGTATGCTTTTTGGAAGTTCTCCGGCGGCGGGTCAGCTATTGGCAAGGGCTGTCATCCACTAACGGCGGCACTTTATCTAAAGCGCCTCGAAGGCATCGCCAGAGATGGAAAGCCGATACGTCCCCAGTCGGTATCCTGCCGTACTCACGCGCTAACACGCTTAGATACCTTCAGGGACGCGGGATTTCTGCGGGCAGACTACCACGACATCGAGGATTTTTCTTTAATGCACGTGGTTTTCGAGGACGGCACAATCGCAGATGTCTTCGCCTCTGAGATTATCTTAGGCGGCATCCATAATTGGCTTGAGGTTGCCTGTAACAACCACCGGACTATCTGCAATATCAACCCGAACACGGCCATGCAGACATACAATCCGGTAGATAAAAATTTCCAGGATATCTATGTGGTGGAAAAGATCGGCACCAAACAGGGCTGGTCGAACCCCTCGCCGGACGAGGACTGGTTCACGGGATATCCTCAGGAGATGGAGGCGTTCTACCGGACGGTGGCGTACGGCGAACCGGCCCAGAGCGACAGCTCTCTGGCAGCAGATTGTATTTCGACCATCTATAGTGCATACGTTTCCGCTGAAAAACTGGGCGCCGAAGTTCCCATCAAAACCTTTTGAAGAAGAGAAAATCGCGAATCGCGAATCGCGAATCGCAAACCGCGAATCGCAAGTGGCGAAGCGATACGCGACATGCGATAAGCGATATGCGATAAGCGACATGCGAGTAGATATGGTATTTCTTGGCCTGCATTATGCAATTTGGATGGTATTAGGAACATACTTTGCGGGAATGCTCATTTTGGGCTGGTTTTGCAAGCGTGGTATCTACAACCATGAGAGCTTTCTTTTGGGCAATCGTCAGTTCGGCTCAAGCATGATGGTAATGCATGCCTTTGGTGCCGGAACAAACCCCAGTGATACCACCGGCACTATCAGCAAGACCGTCGCGGCGGGTGCTTCCGGTATCTGGGTTTCATGGATGTGGATGTTTGGCACGCCTTTTTACTGGCTTATCGCGCCAGTGGTTCGGCGGATGCGCTGCCTGACCATGGCTGATTATTTTCACCAGCGGTTCGGCAAAGCTGCTGCAGTGCTTTACGCCGTCACCTCTGCTGTGGCGATGACCATTTTCTTTGCCGCGGTTCTGCTTGGTACCACCAGGACCGTACAGGGTATGATGGGCGGAGGATTTATAGCCCCAGCAGGCAAGTTCGACTGGTGGTTCTACGGCATTT
>JBHIDV010000292.1:0-3973 GCA_046760285.1 Sedimentisphaerales bacterium | reverse complement strand
TATATTTAGATAAGAAGACAGAAGACAGATGTCAGAGGACAGATGTTAGAAGTAAGTTCTCTGTCTTCTGTCTTGTACTTGTTATGAAAAGCAACCAGGAAAAACTGAGAGAAACCGCGAAACGGCTAGGGCTGACAAGCAAACAAATGCCCCGTCATATCGCCATAATTATGGATGGCAACGGCCGATGGGCACGACAAAGAGCTCTGCCCCGAGTTGAAGGGCACCGCCAGGGAGCGAAAACAGCCGAAAAAATAGCTCAATGCTGTGCTGATTTCGGTATCGACTCTCTGATTTTATATTCCTTCAGCATAGAAAACTGGAAAAGACCCAAAGCTGAAGTTAATGCCCTTATGAACCTTTATACTGAATACCTTGCCACGATCCGGCCTAAGCTAATGCAGAACAATGTAAGACTAATTCACCTCGGCCGATTAGCCGGATTGCCTGCCGCGGTACAAACAGAACTTACAGAAACCGTAGAAATGAGCGCTGGCAATACCGGCATGATACTTGGGCTGGCGTTAAATTATGGCAGCAGAGCTGAAATCGTGGATGCGGCCAGAAAAATTGCGCAAGAATATAAAAAGGGACAACTGCATCTAAAAGACATCGATGAGCAGTGTATAAACCAGCATCTATACACAGCCGGTCTTTCCGAACCGGACCTTTTGATACGCACCGCAAACGAGATGAGAGTCAGCAATTTTCTGCTCTGGCAAATTTCATACAGCGAATTCTATGTCACGAAAACCCTGTGGCCGGATTTCAAAAAAGAAAATTTGGAAAAAGCCATACGATCTTACGCAAAACGAGACCGACGTTTCGGCGCTATCACAAATCGCTAAAAAATTGCCGATTTTCGATTGTCGAATGACGATTGTAAATCGAAAATTGGAAATCGTAAATCGGATTATGCTCAAATACAGATTATTCTTTGGAACCTTAATGACGGCATTTTTTACTGCCGTTGTCATTTTCGATGGCTGGATAGACGGGCGACTTTCCGCTTCAATAGCTGATGACAAGCCGGTACAGGCTACTATTCTCGGTATCCTTATTGTCATAATAATAATCTTAGCGCAACTGGAATTCTCAAACCTTGCTATAGTACGGGCAGTTCGCGAACCGCCCCTACGGATTTTCACCCCTGTTTCAACCATAGCCTCGATTTTATTGGCAGGCACATGGTATTGGCCACAACTATTGATGACGATGGACGATGGACGATGGATGATGGACATCCCTCGTGCCTCGTGCCTCGTGCCTCTTATACCGTTGTTCGTATTAGCCTTTACGTTTTTGGGCTTGCTGTTGTACCAATACGCTCACTATGGGACTACAGCAGTATTGGCTAATTGCGGAGTCAACTGTTTTTCTATTATTTATCTGGGACTTTTTAGCGGATTTATATTGGCTATCCGGATCGACTTTGGCCTTTGGCCGCTATTAATGTTCATCTTTGTCGTAAAGTCTTCTGATATAGGAGCTTACGCAATTGGCACCTTGTTTGGAAAGCACAAATTTTCGCCTAAAATTAGCCCTGCAAAGACCTGGGAAGGTATGGCTGCCGCTACCGCCACGGCCATGATAGTTGCTTTTGTCTTTGCGGCCAGTTTTGATATAATGAATTGGTGGTCAGCGGTGTTCTTTGGTTTTTGTTTTGCCGTTATAGCTCAGTTCGGTGATTTAGCCGAGTCTATGATTAAGCGTGATGCTGAACAAAAAGATTCTGCGAACAAAGTGCCGGGCTACGGCGGCATATTGGATATTATTGACTCACCTTTGGTGGCAGCACCATTTGCATACTTGTTCTTTTACTGGATACTGGATACTGGATACTAGATGCTGGATACTAGATACTCGACGGGAATCGAGCATCCAGCATCGAGAATCGAGTTATGGAAGTTACCATACAATTGGATCCAAGCCATAGGCAGCTGGAATTGTTCGGACCTGCCGACAGTCACCTTCGCCTTTTGCGTCGTTCTCTGGGTGTACAAATCACTGCCAGACAATCCAATTTGATTGTCAGCGGCACGGAAAAAAATGTAAACAAAGCCACTGAAATTATCGACCGGATGCAAAAGCACCTAATCAAACACCGAACACTTACCACTGCAGATATAGAACGACTGATGATGGCCCCCGATTTACTCGGGGGTGGACGAGGAACATCCCTCGTCTCTCGTCCCTCATCTCCGGTGTCTGCCATTACTGTCTATGCCCATAAGAAGGTGGTCGAGCCGTCCACTGCCGGACAGCTAAGGTACATCGAAGCAATGTTGGCCAAGGATATTACTTTTTGCATAGGGCCTGCGGGAACAGGCAAAACGTACCTGGCGGTCGCAATTGCGGTCTCGATGCTGAAGAAAAAGCAAATCCGGCGAATCGTCCTGGCCAGACCGGCTGTGGAAGCAGGAGAAAAGCTGGGTTTTTTGCCGGGCGACGTGCAGGCAAAGGTAAATCCATATCTTCGCCCTCTTTTTGATGCTCTCGAAGATATGATGGACTTCACTCAGGTGAAAAAATTTATAGAACTGGATATTATCGAGATCATCCCGCTGGCCTTTATGCGTGGCCGAACATTAAACGAGGCGGTCATCATCTGTGACGAAGCTCAAAATACCTCGTCTGGACAGATGCTGATGGTCTTGACAAGATTAGGACACGGCTCCAAAATGATAGTAACTGGCGACATTACGCAAATCGATCTGGAGAACCCCCAAAAAAGTGGAATGGTCGAGGCAATTAAGAAACTTCGAAGAATTAAAGGTATAGGCGTTGTAGAGTTAACCCAGAGGGATATCGTGCGGCATCGATTGGTTCAAAATATTGTACGGGCATATAAAAAGCGAAATACGAAATTCAAAGCACGAAATCCGAAACAAATCCAAATGACCAAAATACAAAATCCAAAACAAGGTGAATAATGTTTTGAACATTTGATATTTGAATTTCGAATTTGTTTCGGATTTCGATATTCGGATTTTTTAGTATGTGGTTTTTTAAAAAGACCAGCCCCCGGCGTAACCGGGTGCGTAAGAACATCTCTGCCGAGCGTCCCTTGCGCATAAGTCGACCTGCTGACACCGATGTTATCATCTCGGTTTTGCTATGGCTACTTTTCGTTGTTCTGTGCGTCCCTATTATTTCGTTTGAACTGTTCCAGCAGGCTCGCTATCATGCCCTGATACCAGCAGCGGTTATAGTATTTCTGATTTCCATTGCAGCAGGCTTCTATATCCGTCATTATCAAGGACGGATCATTAAAAATCATGCCAGAGCTCTGGCGTTGGTCGGCCTATTTATCTTGCTGTTAGCTACCGCCAAGCTTGGCGTGTTATCGACCAGGCATACCGCCTGGGCTACAGGAACCGCGGTCATAGTAGCTATCATTTTGACCATCGCTTATAACCAGCGTTTTGCCATAGGCATGAGCATATTTTATTGTCTGTTTGCCTGTTTCGCTGCAGGACAAATGACCCCCGCTTTCATGGGGGCAGGCTTGTCCATGCGGACACAGGAGCACCAATTGGTAAGTATCAGTCTTTTTTTGACCATGGCTGCCGGTGCGATTACCTGCTGCTTTTCTCTAAAAGAAATACGCACCAGGATGAAATTACTGCAGGTAAGTGCCCTGGCTGCGGGGATGGTCTTTATTACGGCATCGGCCTTGAACTTTCTGGCGGAAAACATCCCGTTGGTGGACGTTTTTCGCCAAGCTGGCTATCACGCGGCAATTACGCTGGTGGTGGGCGTGCTCATGCAAGGCTTGCTTCCACTGATTGAAAGGGCCTTTCGAATAGCGACCAGCATGACCCTTCTGGACTATAGTGATGCGAATCAGCCGCTGTTGAAAAAGCTGGCTATGGAAGCACCTGGTACATTCAGCCATAGTCTGTTAATAGGTTCCATAGCCGAGGCCGCCGCCGAGGCACAGCGCCGCGGCATCCCGGCGGTGATCCTCTTC
>JBHIDV010000291.1:0-3981 GCA_046760285.1 Sedimentisphaerales bacterium | reverse complement strand
AGTAAATATCGTCATTCCGGTCAGTGGTCACGAGCGACGGATTACCATCTAAGCGGAAGGCACGCTTGCTATAGCTTAGGTCTATGCTTTCCGGTTCAGATGCCTTTTCAACTTTAGTCACCCGTACCACTGCCATTATCTCTCCCAAGTAGTCTCTCACAAGGGCGATGTTTTCATACATTTCAGGTTTTTGCACATCGATGAGCTCTACGCTCGTAGGCGTACCCGCCTGCAACTGTGCGACTGAAAAGACAACCTGTATCAACCGCACCGGCTCATGTCCCCGGCTCAATACATATAGCCTTCTAAGGTATTCGTCCTGCTCCATATCGGCTGCGCTCAGCAGACCTGTTTGCCCCGTGTATATCTTGATTTTGTATTTTTGAGCTAATTCCTGGGCAGCGGCTTGATAATCACCGGCCTTATCCTTTAACTGCTCGGCACTTATATTCTCAGGGTCGATGTCTTGCAAATCAGCCTCGGTGAGAGTTCTGGCTTGCTGCAGGATATCCTCTGCCTTTGAATTTATTTTGTCTTTCGAGAGCTGTCTTCGAATGATACTTTCCACCTCAGCGTAGCTTCTGATTCGTTCAATTAAAGGTGAATTCGGGTCGTTTGGGTCCTCTGGAACTGATTCGGTGAATTGCTCAGTATGTTTTTGGTAGTACTCTTCTGTTTCTTGGGATGTGGGCGGCGAAACTATAGGTGAAATGTCATCAAGCTTGACAGCGATGTATTCCAGTTGAACTCTGTCAGGAAGCTTATATCCGAAGCCATAGGGATTTTCTTCGCTTACCTCGCCAGAGAAGAAATTTTTGTATTTGTTAAAATGCGCGAGCATTTCTTGGTCACTCGGCTGGTTTTGGTCTGCGGCAAACACAGCAGAATCAAATTTTACAAATTCAACGTCGATGGTTTCATTCTCGAAGCTGGCCATATGCATTACCTGCGAGTTAGTAACATCTTCAGTGGAGCAAATCAGTTGGGCGTATTGAAATACCGCCAGCAATTTAGCAAATGTTGCCAGTATTTGGGCTTCCGGGATACCGTATCGGCTTACCAGTTGCATCATTCGCTGTGAATATGTTTGGCCGTTGAATAGCTGCGGTATTGCTTTTGCCAGAAGCTGGCCCGCCTCATCATTTGCTATCCTGATGCCTGCGAGCTGAGCCTCGTTTTTTAGTAACAGCCAGTATACATTGCTGGGCAATGAGCGCCTGTAAATATCAGTGATTTGCTTATCGCTGATTCGGTACTGGCTTGCTCTTATCGTTTGCTTTATGTGATTGATTATTGCTGGGTTGGCTCTGCCCTCGGAAAACAATAGTTCGGCCAGCAGAATCGCTCTTAAATCTTGTGACCTGAGCATATCATCTGCTCCCAGGAGCCTCAGAATTTCCAGTTCGCGGCGAGCCAGGGCTAAGTCATAGCTGGTTATTTTCTTGTTATTACCAAAGTAGGCCACTGCCTGACGCCCTAACGTTCTTCTGGAACTGAGCAGGTTGGTTAAGGCGCTTCCTCCTATAAAAGCGATCATCAAAACGATGGTCACAATAGCCAGCGCTTTGGTCTTATTTTTTCGAAACCATTTGACTAAATTCATTCTTGTTCCCAATTGCCATTATCAAAAGATTAAAGTATATTCAACTACCTGAGCTTTGCAAGAAAAATAGTATTTTACCAAAAACCAAGATTTACAATACGCGCTATAAAAGATACGGTATATGCAAGATGAGAAAAGGAAACATTAATTATCCAAAATCAGCAAAAGCCTTTGCTCAGGCGTGCAATTTTTTGCCAGGTGGAGTCAATTCACCGGTAAGGGCTTTCGGGGGAGTCGAGGCGACACCACTTTTCATCGCCGCAGCAAAAGGCTCAAAAATCTATTGTTTAGACGGCAATGAATATATCGACTATGTTGGCTCCTGGGGGCCGATGATAGTTGGACATGCCCATCCGAAGGTTATCAAAGCTATTAAAACCGCCGCACAAAAGGGCAGCTCTTTTGGCGCACCGACATTAGCTGAAACCGCTTTGGCTGAGAAAATAGTGGCCGCCTTCGATTCGATTGATAAGGTGCGGCTGGTTAGCAGTGGCACCGAAGCGGTAATGACCGCTATTCGGCTGGCTCGCGCGTATACCAAAAGGGATTTGATAATCAAAATGGCTGGTTGTTATCATGGCCACAGCGATTCTCTACTGGTTTCGGCAGGTTCCGGCGTCGCTGAACATGGCACCGCCTCCAGTGCCGGCGTGCCCGATGCGATAGCCAAGTTGACCATTGTAATACCGTATAATGACATCGATGCGGCAAAAGCTGCCTACGATAGGCATAAAGACAAAATCGCAGCAGTATTGGTAGAGCCGGTCGCGGCAAACATGGGTGTGGTGCCGCCGGTTGATGGCTACCTGAAAACGCTACGAAAATTATGTGACCAAAACGATGCGCTTCTGATATTTGATGAGGTGATAACAGGATTTCGTCTGGCTCGCGGCGGGGCACAGGAACTTTTCGGCGTCAAAGCTGACATTACCTGCCTGGGCAAAATAATAGGCGGGGGACTGCCCATCGGTGCCATTGGGGGTCGAGCCGATATTATGGATATGCTTGCTCCGACAGGACCCGTTTATCAAGCAGGAACGCTTAGTGGCAACCCTCTCGCCACCGCAGCAGCTAATGCGACGCTTGATATATTAACCTCTGAGAGTGCAGAGCAAAGACCCCACGTAGAACGTGGGGCTAAATATTTAGCCCCGCCTTTAAGGCGGGGTTTTGCTGCGGTGGTAAAGACCGGCCCGTACGAAAAACTTGAATCCTTGACGGCGGTGTTGGAAGCCGGCCTGGCAGACGCCGCAAAACAGGCAGGCGTCCCTGTTACAATTAATCGGGTCGGCTCAATTATGAGCTGTTTTTTCACCGAAAGAAAAGTGCGAAATTTTGTCGATGTACAGTCAACTAATATAAAACAATTTAAGAGATTCTTCGCGGAGATGTTGAAGGAAGGTATATACTTGGCTCCAAGTGCCTATGAAGCAATGTTCGTGTCACTGGCCCATACAAGGCAGGATATCGAAAAGACCATCGAGGCGGGACGAAAGAGTTTCCATAAAATCAAGGATTAGCAACCCTACACCAATTGTCTTTTATTCACCGTTGCATATCCTTGCTGGTTTTTTTGCTTGTGCCGCCGTAGATAAAACGCATCTGGCCGACATTCGGAATCCACCGGAGCGAGATAATCCGATACGCTATTGTGGACAAGCGATTGTATCTACTATGTTTTGATAGAAAAGCTTTTACACTTTTTGGCCAGGGAAGTTCAAAGCCGCTGGGCCAATAGACAAACAGTGCTTTGCCCACCAGATAGTCACGTGGCACGACGCCCTCGCGGTAAGACAGGCCGTTATTTGCCATGCCGGGTCTATCCCACCATCGGCTATCTTCGCTATTAGGGCTGTTGTCACCCAGCACGAAAAACTCGTCTTCTGCCAGGGTAAAGGAATTATCCTGTGTTGCTCTTCCTGGCCTGCGGTTGTCACCTAATCTATATCGGGTGTAATGAATGTCCCTGAAGAGCGCTATGTGTGAGAGTGTTAATTTGCCGGCACCAAAAATTTTGACCTGCGGCTGGATATTTGTCTTTATAGGTCCGGCGTCCCCCGGCTCACTTCCCATATCGTAAGTTAATTTTTCGCTGCCGAATTCAAAAATTAATTGATGGTCAATATTAGCGAATCTGACCAGAGTGGGCCTGCCTGCAGCGGGCGGATGGATGGGCTTACGCTTTAATTCTATGGTCATTTTACCTTGCTCATCTTTTGCGATGACCATTTGACCTGTCAAATCGACCCATGCTCTATAATCAGTTCCATATTTGCTCAGCTCCATTCCGATACGGCCTTGCCTGTTGCTGGAGTCAGCGTAGAAACGCACCATCAGGTCACTGCAAAAAGGCAGTTGTTCTTCTCTTCTAACATCAA
>JBHIDV010000290.1:0-3984 GCA_046760285.1 Sedimentisphaerales bacterium | reverse complement strand
TCGAAACGGCCCAAATCGGCATTTGACGGGCCCATCGAAATATTATCCTTCGGCAAAATCGTCTTTTCCAATTCAAACAGGGAAAAACTGGCCACTCTGACCGAATTCCAGCAGCAGGGCATAACTGGTCTACCCAAAAATCTTTTTGCTTTCAACTGCTGTCTTTTTGCTGCTGAACTGCTAAATAAGCTGACAAATGACTATGACCCTCATCCGGGACTTTTCGATAGCTTCCTGCGGTTTTTGCAAGATGTCAACGAGAGACGAGAGACGAAGGACGAAAGACGAGCTGTCATATCATTGCTAATATTATTTCAATTAGCTTTGCTTAAAGAAATCGGCCTACAGCCGGTTTTGAATTACTGTGTGAATTGCAAAACGCGATACGCGATACGCGATACGCGATACGCGGTTTATTTTAGTAGTTCCGCCAACGGCCTGGTGTGCAGAGATTGTGAGGCCAGTTTTCCAGACAAAATTAGACTAACCGGAAACGCTGCGGATTGCTTGGCTGATGTAGAAAAAATCGCTGGGTCGGACGAGAAAACGTTAAACGAAATTGAGAAAGTCCTAATTTACCACTTCACCGTGCTTCTCGGCCACCGACCCAAAATGGCAAAACATATAATTCGTGTCTCGTGATTCGTAATTTTTTAATCGCGGAGGACACTGATTACGCAGAAAAATATAGCCACAAAAAGGCTCAAAAAACACGAAGAAAAATTAGCCACAGAGGTCACAGAGAATCAAAAAATTAGACACTGATTAACGCAGATTTATTTTTTATGTAGAAATGTTCTTAGACGGAATACTTGTTTTTTAAGCTTATCACAAATAACTCTCCAGTTTATTTGCAAACCTTTTATAGTAATGGTATCTCCCAGCATCTTAGAAGGTATGTGCTCTCTTTCTGTTGGCTTTTGATCTTGCTTCAGTAATTTTGCTACGCGCCGAAGTTCGCCTGCCATTTCGGGTATGTCATTGAATAGATCTTTATCAACTAAATCTTTCAGAAAAAACGCATTATCGAGTAAATCTTTTTTTCGAGAATCAGGCAAGGAAAGGACTTTTGATACTCTTTTTTTTGACCCAAAATGCATCATAGGACATTTTGTTAAGCTGTGCAAACCAACCAATGATTTTTTCAATTCTCTGCTTTAATTCAACCGCATCGTGCGGATAGTTATAATGTCGAAGCCAAGTCAAAGCAGTTTTTAACTGCTCACTATCGAGCACATCTGAAAGTTTATCTGTATCTAATGCACCTACTTCCGAAAAACACCCATCCAGACTATCGGCTATCTTCTCCAGTAGTTTACAAAACTCGTCTTGTTTCATAATTCAAATTCCTTACTGTTAATTCTATTGTATTTCGCCACAAAAAGCAATATTTGGCCCTGTTTTTCTTGATTTGGAGCGTGAAAAATGTATAATGATTTTAGCTCCATAATTCTCAAAGGAGCAGTGTATGGAATTCTTCTCACCTGAGTTTATGCGGTTCTTGCAATGGTGTCCGATGCATAAAGTATACTATGATAATAACAGTTTTCTGGAAGAGCTAATAATATGGACAAGAGACCAACAGCCATAACAGTCATATGTATAATATTTTTTGTCACTGCTGGATTCGGTGTCTTAATGATACCGTTTGTATTGCCCAGACTGAATGCTGTTTATGGTAGTTGGTATGGGCCGTATTTCCTAATTTCTTTTGTCCTCACGGTCATTAGTATGATTGGAATATGGCGAATGAAGAAGTGGGGACTCTATTTGTATCTTGTACTTTTCTTGGTTGGCATAATCATTGGTATAGTCGCAAAAGTGCGCTTCACCTTACCCACCTTACTTGGGGTAATTGTGCCAATAGTAATAATTGCAGTCGGACTTGCTAATCTAAAGAAAATGAACTAACTTCCTTTGCTTCAAAATACGAAGTCATACTGCTAATAATTGGCAGTAGTGAACGGGAGACGGATGGTGCGGTGGCTTTACGGAAAAGACGTATCTCGTGAAGCCCTTCGGCGACGCTCAGGACAAGCTTGAAGCGTATTTCGTGAAGTGGGAATCAAGCCAGGAGCCAAGAATTTGACTTTTGTCTTTACTTGTCGGCAGAAAATCTATACAATTGTGATTTGTAGAGCCGATATTCTTGTAAATAATGCTGCTACAATGACAAAGCGGCAGAATACAGCGAAAGGTATAAATCTATGATACCCATTGATTATGATGTAATTATCTTCAAGGAAGATAAAGCTTACGTTGCCTACTGCCCTGAACTTGACGTTTCAAGCTGTGGCAACAGCGTCGAACACGCAAAGCAAATGCTTAAGACCGCCATCAGGCTTTTCATCGAAGAAGCAGAGAATATGGGGACGCTACAAGGCATTCTTGAAGAGTCGAGATACAAAAAAGACGAAACCGGCAGATGGCTTCCTCCCAGACTCATAGCAACCGAACTGGTGAGCGTATCTTAAGATGGTCAGGATAACCCCTATATCTGCAAGCAAGTTAAGGAAGGTCTTCGAAAAAGCCGGGTTTAAATGCGTAAGGACCGAAGGAGACCATTTTGTATATACCAAAAAAGGCGTTACCAGACCGGTAGTCATACCGGACTGGAAAGAACTGCCTGTATTCATAATCAAAAATAACTTAAGAACCGCTGGTATAACAAGGCAAGAATATTTTTCACTTCTAAAAAAACTATAACGGCAGGCAGAGGTATTCGTCTCCGACTAAAAGTCGGAGCATTCCAGAACCGACAACGCTCTTGCTGCTCGGCTTGGGCAGTCTGGCTTTACGGAAAAGACGTATCTCGTAGTTCTGCGAAATCTGTGGCTATACAAGCAAATCTACTACTCGGTTTTTTCAAACAACTCAGGCTGTTCGGAGTCGCCCTTCTTCTTATGATATTTCAGGCCTAAATGCTTGCAGGCTTGTTTTGTGATTTCTCTTCCTCGTTTGGTGTGACGTACAAAGCCTATCTGCAGGAGATACGGCTCCACCACATCCTCAAGCGTGTCCCTTTCTTCGCCCAATGTTGCTGCGATGGCATCAATACCGGCTGGGCCTCCATCATAGACGTTGACTAACGCCCGCAGAAAAGCTCTGTCTAATTCATCCAGCCCCAACGAGTCAATCTGTTCCATCTTCAGCGCGCTTTCGACTATATCGGCACTTAGCAGTCCTGAGCCTTTAACCTGCGCATAGTCACGCACGCGCTTTAGCAATCGATTGGCTACACGCGGTGTCCCGCGGGACCGGCCTGCAATCAATTCCAGTGTTCTATCCTCACACTGTAATTGCAGAAGTCGTGCCGATCTGGCCAGAATCTCTGTCAGCTCTTCGCTGCTGTAAAAGTCCAGATGATATAACATCCCAAATCGGCTGCGAAGCGGAGCACTCAACAGGCCCGCTCTGGTGGTCGCGCCAATCAAAGTAAAGCGCTTCAGCGGAAAATTTATCGTCTTGGCGTGCAGGCCGCTGTCAACGGTAAAGTCAACCTTGAACTCCTCCATCGCTGGATAAATGAACTCTTCGACCGGCGTGCTGAGCCGATGTACCTCATCGATGAAAAGTATATCGCCGGTGTTTATATTGCTCAAAAGGCCCATCACATCACCAGCTTTAGCCAAAGCTGGCCCAGATGAGCACCGTATCCTTGTCCCCATCTCGTTTGCCACCACGTGAGCTAACGTGGTCTTTCCCAGGCCTGGTGGCCCATAAAATAAAATATGTTCCAGCGGTTCAGACCGTTGCTTGGCTGCTTCTATGGCGATGGCAACTTTTTCTCTTGTCTTGCACTGGCCCACACATTCGTCCAAACGCTTCGGCCGAAGCGAAATGTTAAAACTCTCCTCTGCTTCATTTAGTGCCTGTCCGCTTATGGTTCTGCCTATTGCCATAGTATGGAAACTAAAAATTGAAAGCTAAAAAATAAAAACCATAATTCAAAACTCAAAATCGATTTGTTTTAAGTTTTACGTT
>JBHIDV010000289.1:0-3987 GCA_046760285.1 Sedimentisphaerales bacterium | reverse complement strand
TCGCCCAGCAGATACAACAGTTAGTTGACGAAGGTGCATCTCTAAAAGATATAGCGGTATTCTATCGAACTAATACGATGAGCAGGGTGCTGGAAGAGGAATTTATCCGGAATCAAATACCATACCAGATTGTCCGCGGCGTGGAGTTCTATAACAGAAAAGAAATTCGTGACATGCTTGCTTATTTGAAAATCCTGGTCAACCCTGATGATGAAATTGCACTAATTCGCATAATCAATACACCAGCTCGCGGCATTGGCAAAACCACCATTGATAGGGTTCGTGCTTACGCTGCCCACAGTAATATCACCTTTTTCGAGGGCTTAAAACAAGCGGAGCGTATCGATTCTCTTTCTAAAGGCTTCCAGGCCAAACTTGCTGCCTTTATCAATATGCTGGAGCAGTTCAAAAAAGATATTAGTGGTCCAGTGGCACCGCTTGCAGAGCAGGTCTTTATTGAATCCGGGTTGGCAGAGTCGCTTCGCTCCGCTGGCGAGCAAAACGCAATTGAGAATGTCACCGAACTAATTAATGCTGCCTCACAGTACGACCAACAAACAGAAGAACCCTCACTGCTCGATTATATCCAACAAATATCGCTATTTAGCGATGTTGATAGATATGACACATCCAGTGAACGCGTTGCCTTGATGACTCTACACGCTGCAAAGGGACTCGAATTTGAAAATGTTTTTATCGTTGGTCTTGAAGAAGGCTTATTGCCGCACGAAAGAAGGAATACTGACGAAGATGAAGATGAAAGAAAGGAAGAGGAGCGCAGACTCTTTTTTGTCGGCATAACCCGCGCCAAAGTTGGCTTGCATATTAGTTATACCCGATACCGAAGAGTAAGAAACCGATGGCAAAGAATGATACCCTCGCCATTTCTTCGTGAGCTTGGCATGGACCTGCCTGAGCACGAAGAGGAAAATCAGCACTTTTCGGCAGGCCAGATAGTGCGACATAAAGCTTTCGGCCTTGGTATGGTCGAAGATTTTATTGATATGGATGAAAACAGTATGGTAGTTGTCAAGTTTGCAAATGGACAGACAAAATCACTGATGGTAAAATACGCTGACCTTTTAAAGGTAAATATTTAGCCCCACGTTTTACGTGGGGTTCTTGTTCTAATTTCTAAAAGGTGGAATTATGAATCGACGTGATTTTCTGAAATCTGTGGGTGTGGGGGCTGCAACCTTAGCTATCCCAAGACATATCAGTGCTGTTGAGCAAGCTGGCGGGAAGATGTCCATGTCCAAGACTCTCGAGCAGGCCGATGCCCGCATAGAAAAAAACCGCAAAGGCGATGTAGTATTAAAACTTGTGGGACTGGATGGAAAGCCACTCAGAACCGGTATTTCTATTCGTGTTGAGCAGACTTGTCACCAGTTCCTCTTCGGGTGCAATATCTTCAAGTTAAATAGATGCAGAACAGCTAAAGATAATGCCAATTATGCAAAACACTTCGCTGCCCTATTGAACTTCGCCACACTGCCTTTCTACTGGTGGAATTATGAGCGGAAGCTACGCCAGCCGGATGATGCCCGCACCGAGGAAATCATCCGCTGGTGCAAAGCACACAACATAACGACTAAGGGCCATCCGCTCGCCTGGAACTGGGCTGAGCCGCCATGGTTGCCGGACGATCCTGAAGCAGCTATGCAAGCTCAACTCCACCGTATTCGGCGTTGCGTTCAGCGATTCAAAAATGACATTGATATTTGGGATGTGGTCAATGAGGCGACGCACTACGACCGGCCCGCACTCGAGAAGCGTGCACCGACACTGACCGCAGCTATCCGGAGAATGGGGGTTGGGGCCTACGTCCGTCAGGCCTTCACTGCGGCACGAAGGGCAAACCCACAAGCTACGCTGATTATCAACGATTATCGAACCGACCCTGCTTACGCTGAAAAAGTAATTTCCGAACTTGTCGATAAAAACGGTAAACCATTGTACGATGTTATCGGCATCCAATCACATATGCATGGCCACTACTGGGGTGCTAAACGCACCTGGCAGGTTTGTGAATACTTTGCTAAATTTGGAAAACCACTGCATTTCACCGAAACAACAGTTGTATCTGGCCCCAAAAAAGGGCGGACATGGCATACCACACCACAAGGCGAGAAGCTCCAAGCGGAGCAAGTCACTGAGTTTTATCATGTCCTTTTCTCACATCCTGCTGTCGAGGCTATTACCTGGTGGGACTTTACCGATCAGGGTGCGTGGCAGGGGGCTCCAGCCGGCTTTGTGCGAGCTGATATGACGCCCAAACCCGCTTACCAAAAACTAATGCAGCTCATCAAAGGCAAATGGTGGACTAAAACTGAAGCAGAGGTCCAAACCGACGGCAAAGTGCGCTTCCGTGGCTTCTTCGGACAATACAAAGTTACCGCACGCAGTAACGGCCGCCAACTGACCGGCACTTTCCGGTTCGATAAAAGCACAACAAAAACAATAGATGTCCAATTGAGTTGATTTAGCCCGTGAGATAACGCAGTGCTATCTCGCGGGCTAAACTTGCAGCAACTTTAGTCTCGCCAATGCGAAAGGAGTGCAGCAGTGCCTGAATCACAGATTAAATTCTATTACAAAAATGTTACTACAGATGTTATTGGTTCTGAGCATGGTATTTCTGAAAAGCAGCTAAAAGACCTTGCTAAAAAAACTGAGCCGTTAATTTCAGAGTTAAATGAGCAAAGGAAAGCTGGCAAAACTCCTTACAGGGATCTCCCTTTTAGTACCGAAATTCTCCCAAGAGTAAAAAAACTGGTAAATGAGTTAAAAGAAAGTTGTCAAAATCTTGTGGTGTTAGGAATCGGCGGTTCGGCTCTTGGCAATATTGCTTTGCAAACTGCATTAAATTCATATAGGTATAATATAGATGACAAGCAACGCCGAGGCCCTCGTCTGTTTGTTTTCGATAATGTCGATCCTGCTCAGTTTGCTTCTTTTTTGGATTGGGTTGGTGATAAACTTGACCGGACGGTCTTCAATGTAATCAGCAAATCAGGCAGAACTGCAGAAACCGCAGCACAGTTTCTTATCATCCGCAAAATGCTTTTGGACACTCTCGGCAGAAACCATTACGTAAAACAGGTTGTCGCAACCACCGATGCAAAGCAGGGCACTCTTCGCAAGATCGCTGATACTGATAAGCTCAGATGCCTCGAGGTCCCTGAAGGTGTGGGCGGCAGATTCAGTGTCTTAAGCGCCGTAGGCTTGTTCGGTGCCGCTATGTGTGGAATTGATATTGAATCGCTTTTAGCTGGTGCTCGCGATATGGACGCCAGAGTTATCTGCGAGGATTTTTACAAGAATCCTGCAGCAATTAATGCAGCAATAAATTACCACTATTACAATCATGGCAAAAGAATATCGGTGATTATGCCATATAGCTATCACTTAAAAGATATGGCTGATTGGTACAGACAACTCTGGGCGGAGAGCCTCGGCAAAGCCGTTAATTTGTCCGGCAGTGAGGTGCACATCGGCCCAATGCCGGTAAAGGCATTAGGAACAACCGACCAGCACAGCCAGCTGCAGTTATACCGAGAAGGACCTAATGATAAATTGTTCACATTCCTACAAGTCGATAATTTTGACAAAGATATTGAAATAGGTCCATCCTTAGATTGTGCCCCGGAGCTTGATTATCTTGCGGGTGCTCAGTTAAGCAAACTACTTAATAGTGAAAAGCAGGCAACAGAGTACGCCCTTTTGCAGAGCAAGCGACCCTGCCTTACCGTCATATTTGCTGAAGTGAATGCTTATACTGTTGGCCAATTTATTTATCTATACGAAGTAACGACTTCTCTTGCCGGTGCCTTGTTCGACATCAATCCGTATGACCAACCTGCTGTTGAGTTAGTCAAAGAAGCTACCTTCGCCCTTATGGGTAAGCCCGGAGATGAATATAAAGAATTAGCCCATGAAATTCAATCTCTAACCGATATTGACACAGACTATCTGGTCTGATACTTT
>JBHIDV010000288.1:0-4028 GCA_046760285.1 Sedimentisphaerales bacterium | reverse complement strand
ATGCTCGTTTTACGAAGGTCCATAAAGTTCTTGACACTCATACACAACAGCTTCAAAGCATTACCAGAGTTGTTGCAGGACCGATGGCAAACGCTATTAATAAAATTGAAGAGCATTTTAATTTGGAAAAAACGGATTTCTTCACTAAGAAAGTAAAAATCTAACGTAAACAATCTTCAACCCGTCTGACTTTCACCTAAAAACATTTTCACACCTTTAAGAAACATTGCTTAAGAGCTTTTGGTAAACTGGAAAAAGCAGTAAAGAGAAGTTGGAAACAATTTGCAAAATTCCACTAAATACATTAGCATATTTCGTCGCGCCTAACGCGTACGTATTATCGTAAACATTAAATCTACCTTGAAACGCAATACGCGATACGATATACGCAATACGAATTTTGGCCGAGTGGCGGAATGGCAGACGCTGGGGACTTAAAATCCCCTGCCCATTTATGGGCGTGTGGGTTCGAATCCCACCTCGGCTATTACAGAAGACAGAGGACAGAAGACAGAGAACAGAAGACAGAGAGAAAACGGTGATTAAAAGTGTAAAAGATTTGAAAGTATATCAAATGGCTTATCAGCTTGCGATGGAGATATTTGAGATAACCAAGAAGTTCCCTAAAGAAGAAAGATATTCATTAACAGGTCAGGTGAGGCGCTCATCGAGATCAGTTGCTATAAATATACGCGAAGGATTTGCTAAAAGAAAATATGAGCAAGTATTCATTAGGCATCTAAATGATTCCTTAGGGTCGTCTGAAGAAACAAGAGGATGGCTGGACTTTGCAAAAGATTGTATGTATATCACGAAAGATGAGCATAAGAAGTTGGATGATGGATATGACGAAGTCAATGCTATGCTTTATCGTTTAATGAACAACTGGCAGAGTTTTTCTGACATCTGACTTCTGTCTTCTGACTTCTGTATTTGGAGATAAGTAATGGCTAATAAAAACCTTGAACTTGTAGATGTAGAAAAACCCAACCTGTACCGCGAGGTATTTCCATATACCGAATTTCCCAAGATAATCTTTGACCACCAGAAGGTTGAATACGATATCCCGGATAAAATCTGGATAACCGACACGACCTTCCGCGACGGCCAGCAGGCTCGGCCACCCTATACGCCGGAGCAAATCCTACGTATATATGATTTACTGCACAAAATAGACGGCGGGACCGGCTTGATTCGCCAATGCGAGTTCTTTTTGTATTCAAAACGCGATAGAAAGGCGGTCGAGTTATGCAAAGAGCGAGGTTATCGGTTTCCCGAGATAACAGGCTGGATTAGAGCTGTACCGGCTGATTTCAAATTAGTCTCGCAAATGGGACTGGGCGAAACCGGTATTTTGACCTCGGCAAGTGATTATCACATATTTCTTAAGCTGCGAAAGACACGAGCTGAGGCGGCCAGCGCCTATCTTGATATAGCCAAAGCCGCACTGGATAGCGGCGTTATTCCACGCTGTCACTTTGAGGACATAACGCGAGCTGACTATGAAGGTTTTGTGCTGCCTTTTGCCGGCCAGTTGCTGAAGCTTGCCGAAGAGTATAAAAAGCCGGTCAAGATTCGTCTTTGTGATACGCTGGGCTTTGGTCTACCGTGGTCTGGTGTAGCCCTGCCGCGAAGTGTTGCGAAACTTGTCCACGGGCTTCGGCGAATCGGGGTCCCATCCGAATGGCTGGAGTGGCACGGCCATAATGATTTTCACCAGGTTCTGGTAAACGCTGCCGCAGCGTGGCTCTATGGCTGCAGCGCCGCCAATGCCGCCATATTTGGCACCGGCGAGCGAACAGGCAATACGCCGCTGGAAGCGTTGGTTGTTGAACACGCCCAATTAAAAGGGGTCACTGCCGGCGTCAACTACGCAGCGATAACTGAACTTTCTGAGTACGCCAGAAAAGAACTAAATATTGCCATTCCGCACAATTATCCGCTGGTGGGAAAGGACTTTAATGTCACCCGGGCTGGCATCCACGCAGACGGTCTGCTAAAGGATGAGGAAATATATAATTGCTTTGATACCCAAAAGCTACTCCACCGCCCTGTTGGCGTGGCCATCACGGATAAGACCGGCGCAGCAGGCATCAAGCACTGGATAGAGGCCAGATACCAAATTGAAATTCCTAAGCACGATTGGCGTATTGCCAAAATAAAAGAAAGGATTGACGCTGAATATTTAGCTGACCGGGTATCAGCAATATCAGACGAGGAGATGTTTGAGTGGATACACGAGGCCTTTGGCGGTGATCTGCCACCACTGAGGTAGAGATTGGCTATCAGGGTATCAGGCAACCAGGTTATCAGGGTCGACAGAGCCGCGACCGTGAGGGAGCGGGTGGTAAAACGAGATGCGAGATACAAGATACAAGATACGAGCAATACTGTTTGACCTTGGTGAAACTTTGCTTAGCTTTGGAGATTTTAACATAACTCGGCTTTTCCGGCAGGGCGCCAGATTGTCATACGATTTTCTCAAAAGTCAGGGCCAAACAGTTGGCAACTTTGAGTACTACTGTTGGCGAAACCTGATAGCACTGCGCATTCGACGCTGGCTTTCCCATTTGACCGGCAGGGATTTTGATGCGCTGGCACTATTAAAAAAAGTCGGCACAAGGAAGGGAATCAAGCTCGACCAGCAGCAGTGGGAGCATTTAGCGTGGCTGTGGTATGAACCTTTAGGTAGAATTGCTCAAGCCGAACCAAACATCGTTGAGACTTTAACCGCACTCAAAAAATCAGGACTTAAGCTGGGCATAGTTTCAAATACCTTTGTGAATCGCTGCTGCCTGGAGAAAAATCTAAAACAATTTGGTATATTGGATTTCTTTACGGTTAGACTTTATTCTTATGAATTTGGTTTTCGCAAGCCCGATGCTCGAATCTTCAAAGCCGCCGCAGAGAGGATTGGCGAGCCAGCGGAAAACATATTGTTTGTAGGGGACCGTATGCGTGAAGATATTGAAGCTGCAGCAAGAATCGGCATGAAAGCCGTTCTCAAAGTTGGTCCTGCCAATACCGGCAAAAAAATTCCGCAAGGAACCTGGAAAATAAACAAGCTCGCCGAACTGCCGAGCCTGATAGAAAAAATCAACAGCGTATAAACGCAAAATAAACCACAGACGCCATCCTGAGAGAAGTCGAAGGAGGGCACAGAGAACACAGAGTATTCAATAATATTCAACCACAGATTTCACGGAGGAATATTGCCACGAACGGACACAAATAAAAAAAGCCACAGAGAACACAGAGCTGCACAGAGATAAAAATACGCAGTATGGCAAAGCTCAAATATTAATTATACCCTCTGAGTTCTCGGTGGACTCTGTGGCAAGACTAAAATTCGTGAAAAAAAATCAGCGGTCTCTGCGGTTAATGATATCCAGGTTAGCCGCAAATTCAGCCTTGCAGTTTTTGCCAGAGGTAGGGTGCGATGAATCGCACCAAGCCTACTGCCGAAAGCTGCGCTGGCTATGAGTCCCCGATCCGCTGCACCTTGAACGAGGGGGGCAAGTCATACAACAGCCTACCTGTAGAGTCCTTGAGGACAAGGCGGGGCCTGTGCTCTCCGCCAAGCTCAATGGTAACCTGGTGGTTGCCCGAACTGTCTTGGAAACGGAGCTGTCTGACCGAAACAATTTTCTGGTTTGCGCCACCGTCAACGAGGCGAGCTGAACCATAGCCAGCTATCCCGCCACATATCAGCGCTATAGCCACAAGAAAGAGAACTTGCTTTGCCTTCATCGTGGACCTCCCTTCATTAACCTGGCCAACAATGTTTATATGGTTTCCGTATAGCATCCCAACCCTCTCGGTATAAAGCAAGAGAAAAAGGGGTCGGGAGCGTTTTCTTGAGGATTAAATTGCCGCGGCCCTCTGGGCCTCGCAATGACCCCTCACCAATTCACTGCGTGAAGCTATTTGGCACAATCACGATGCGGCTTCCAGTCGGTCGGCAATCCAGACTTTGATGATTGACTGTCGAGGCACACCCAGCCTTCTTGCTTCCTTATCCAGTTGAT
>JBHIDV010000287.1:0-4029 GCA_046760285.1 Sedimentisphaerales bacterium | reverse complement strand
TTTCGTGCTTCGTATTTTTTCAGGATTTCAGGTTTCGTATTTTTCCTTACGTTTCTTCGGTCGTTTTAAGTTTTTTGAGGACTGCATCAAGCACGCCATTAACGAATGGGCCGCTCCTTTCGGTGCTGAACTTTTTGGCCAGCTCAATGGCCTCATTTATCACCACTTTAGGCGGGATGTCGGAGCAGAATTTCAACTGGTAAACCGCCAGTCTCAAAATGCTTTTGTCAACAGGTGAGAGTCTTGAGAATTGCCACCTTATGGTCGAATCTGTTATCAGCTCGTCACATGGTGTCAAATTTTCCCATGTTCGTTTTGTCCATTCCGAGGCAAGTTTGCGGACAGATTCGTCTTGCTCGGCCTCTACAAAAAACTGGCCCAAATGCTCGAGCAATTCGGCCCCTTGCACATCCAATTGATAAAGAGCCTGTAAGGTTAACTCTCTGGCCCTTGTCCTTTTATCAAAGTTCATTGTTCGTTGTTCATTGCTGGGACCCCGCTCCGCGGGAGTCGACCCCGCTCCGCGGGAACCCTTCGTAGTCTATGAACGACGAATTCATAACTACGAACTGCCTATCTGCTCCATCACATTGGCCATTTCCATAGCGGTCGTCGCTGCGTCGGCACCGGCGTTGCCCATTTTTGTTCCTGCTCTTTCGACTGCCTGTTCCAGTGTATCGCAGGTCAAAACGCCAAATACCGTGGGTACACCTGAATCGTAATTGATTTGTCCGATTCCGCGGGCTATCTGCTGACAGATATAATCGTAATGAGTAGTTTGACCTCGTATGACCGCACCAAGACAGATGACCGCAACGTATTTACCACTTTGGGCCAATTTTTTGGCGACAAGGGTAATTTCACAGGCACCCGGCACCCAGACTATTGATATCTGCTTCTCAGCAGCACCGTGACGGGCAAGACAATCTATCGCGCCGGCAAGCAGCTTGGAAGTTACAAATTCATTAAACCTGCTGACTACAATAGCGTAATTACCCTTACCGGCTGTTACTTGGCCTTTTGTTTCTTTAATCATAGTTTTGCTTCTCCAAATTCTGGATACTAGATTCTGGATACTAGATTCTGGATACTAGATTCTGGATTCTCGATTCTTGTTTTATGGCCGCTATTAACTGATTTCATAAAGTTGTTTATCATTTTCCCTAAACAATCGTACTCTTTGTAAAAATATTGGTATTTTTCTTCATCTTCGAGCGATTTCGTGTCGTACAAAGTATGCAAGTGGCTCACTGTCTCATCACAGGATGATAAGGAGTAAGTCAAGTATTTTATAAATTCGTGTTTGTATCTACGTCTTCCAAAACCTTCAACTATAGTATCTTTAACCGACTTGCTTGATTTTCTTATTTGACTTCCTCCCTCATACATTTCAAACCTGGGCAGATGTAAGCTCATCTCATGAATCTCTATAGCTAATTTATGAGCCTTCTTATAGATCTCTAAATCTTTATAACTTTGATATGCCACTTATCTTTTCCTTTTGCTAGCATCCAGCATCCAGCATCCAGCATCTAGTATCTAGTATCCAGTATCTAAACCGATTTTGCATCGATGTTTTTTGTACCGCTGGTAGGCCTTTTGTTCCTGGTTTTTATATGCATCTAATCTTTTCATCATTAAATCGAAGTTTACTTTATGGCCGTCAAATTCTGGGCCGTCAACACAGACGAATTTTGGCTTGCCCTCAACTTCGACCCGGCAGCCGCCACACATACCGGTACCGTCAACCATAATGGTATTGAGCGAGACCTGCGTGGGGACATTGAATTGCTTAGTCACCTCACAACAAAACTTCATCATTATAGCAGGGCCAATGGCAAAGACCTGGTCCGGCTTGGCCTTGCGCGAGCAGACTTCTTTTAGCGGTTCGGTTACCAAAGCCTTTCGTCCGTATGAGCCGTCATCAGTTGTGACTATCAGCTCGTCGCTTATCTGAGCAAACTGCTCCTCCAGGATGAGCAGGTTTTTTGTCCTCGCTCCAATGATGCTGATGATTTTGTTACCGGCTTTTTTGAGGGCTTTGGCAATAGGCAGTAAAGGTGCATTGCCGATACCGCCGCCGACACAGACCACAGTGCCGAAGTTTTCGATATGGGTGGGTCTTCCCAGCGGCCCAGAAATATTAGCAATCTCATCACCTTGCTGCAAATCAGCCAATTCGGCGGTGGTTTTGCCCACCCGCTGCCAAATCAGGCTGATGGTGCCCTTTTGAGGGTCGGCATCAGCGATGGTTAAAGGAATCCGCTCGCTGTATTCGTTGTTTATGCTAATAATGACAAATTGGCCCGGCTTTCTGGCCTGTGCAATAAGCGCCGCTTCGAGTTCAGCAGTGAAGACATCTTCGGCGAGCTGTTTCTTGGCCAAGATTTTGTGTGACATTGTTTCTGCTTATTTCAGGCTAAAGTCCTTTAAAACCGCAATTATAGAAAAAGTTCTCTGGTAGAAGAGTCCGCCGGGCACAAGCGGAGGCTTACTACAAAAATCATCTGCGTATTTTAGAGTAATTCATTGATGGCAGCGGTGAGGTCTTTCTTACTGGTTAGACCAACCCATTTCTTCTGCACCTGGCCGTCCTTGAATAAAATGGTAGTTGGTATCGCATTTATGCCGAATTCTATTGCACTGTCACGAGCGTCATCGGTATTGAGCTTGCAGACTTTGGCCCGGTCTGCATATTCATCTGCGATTTCCTCTATGATAGGAGCCATCATCTTACAAGGTCCGCACCAGGGTGCCCAGAAATCGACCAGCACCGGCGCGTCAGAGTTGTGCACCACCTCATCAAAAGTAGCATCGGTTAGTTCAATTACCTTACCAGCCATTAGTTTATCCTTACTATTGGCCTGCCCTGCCGTTTTGACAGGGCGAGTTTAGCCTGCACAATAAAGGGCCAATTACTATAGTGCCCCATGTGTTTTTTGCGTTTGAAAAGAGTCCTTTTTCGCGACCCCAAACAGGGTCTCAACCCACAAAATAAGGTCCTCTAAGGTCCTCTAAGGCCTTTATTAACCAGAAAAAAACATTTTATTGATGAAGTACCGGTTTGTCAAATACTAATTTGCTGTTTGTTATTTGTCTTCTTTGACGGATTATGTTTTTTCTTTCTCCTGCTTATCAAGCGAAACAGCCGGCTTATTTTTTGAGGATAATTCAGCAATTGGAATGGGTCTGTCTTTGGCTTGCCTTCGCCGCTTGATTTGAGCAGAGGCATCACTATCGGTCTCGGCGATGGCCACGATGGCCTCCTGCACCGCCTGCTCGGCATTCTTCTCGGTCAAGGCTCGTAAGTAAATCTGCGACGAAGATGGCCCACTTTGGGCGGGTTCAGCCCAAACCAATTTTTCTCGAATCAATTCCAAAAGTGCCAGGAATAATCCGATCATTACAGCACGATGAGACTTGGACTCGAAAATACGTTCAAAAATCATGGGGCCTTCTGTCTGCAGGCGGTGCAAAACCTCTATTTGATACAAATCAATCGGCGTATCATCCTTGATATGGCTTATGTCGCGACTTACGCCGGTAGCCCTACATATAGCGTCAAAGGCCTCGAGCAGGTCCCAGACGCTTACTTGTTCAATATCGAGCTGCGGCTCAGCATCAGGCCTTAATCGCTCCATAATAGTATCGGGACGTGCAAAACGCTGGCGGTGCTCATCGGCAGCCGCGTGGAGTAGATTAGCGGCGTCTTTGAACTTTTTATATTCAAGGAGCTGGCGAATAAGCTCTGCGCGAGGGTCGGTCAAATCATCATCCGCAAGCTGTTCAGGTGTTGCTCTGGGCAGGAGCATGGCTGATTTTATCTCCATCAATGTGGCAGCCATTACCAAAAAATCGCCCGCTAAATCAATGTTAAGGCTCTTGAGCATTTCGATGTAGCGGAGGTACTGGTCGGTTATCTTGGCGATGGGAATATCGTAAATATCGACCTCTTCTTTGCGGACTAAATACAAAAGTAAGTCCAACGGCCCTGCAAATATGTCCAGATTTACACGATAATCAGCCAAT
>JBHIDV010000286.1:0-4042 GCA_046760285.1 Sedimentisphaerales bacterium | reverse complement strand
TTAGATCTTGATGAATGATTTTTTGCGGTACATCCAGTAGAGAATCAGCCAAATAACCGCAAATGCTGCTGTGGCTTGTACAAAATCATTCCATGGCCCTAACCATTTGTCTAAGTTGCCCACAAAAATATTGCCGACATGGCGAAAATTAAACAAATGCGTGGACATGTACACCGCAATTGCGTTCATCCCGATTACCACAAAACCGAAAGCCCACCTACGCAGACCCCACATATCAATCACCAGATAGAATAGCGCCAAGAGCAGGTAGCACAGGCCTGCAGAAAACAGTACAAACGAACTGCTCCAGATACGCTTGATAATGGGGAACCAATTGTGCCATAGTAAGCCCATCAACAGACAACCGGCCCCTATGGCCAAAAGCAGGGCAACCTTAACTGCTGGCCTTTTTTGGCAGCGCAGCAACTGTCCAGCCAGCACTCCCATCATTACTGTACAGCCAAATGTTATACTACTTAGAATCCACGTATAGCCGTTTCCGCCATAAAAGCGCCCCATAATCAACTTATCTACATAAAGTGCCAGATTTGCCTCCCTCTGTAGTACCACGCCTCCATAGCCGGGCACCGGCACCAGCATCATCAAAGCCCAAAACAATAGCAGTAAGGCCGCAGTAATTGTTATTTGCCAAACCACCCTCATATTTAACATTATAATCGAGGCAATAAGATACCCGGCTGCTATTGCTTGAAGTGTATTGCAGTAGATGCGTAGCTTTGACAAATCGTAGGCCAGCAGATGTCCCCCCGCTATCATCCCCAGAATAAACAATATTATCGTTCGTTTGATAATGTGAAAATACAATTGTCTTTTGCTGTCGCCGCGTTGAAGGCGCTTGTTAAAAGAAAAAGGCATCGCCACTCCTACGATAAAAAGAAATAGCGGCATAATCAAATCCCAGCTACGAAATCCCTCCCACTGAGCGTGGTTAAGCTGCGGTTGCAGATTGTTCAAAAACTTGCTATTTGCTGCTTCGATAAGTGCCTGGAACATTTTACCGCCACCTATGATCCAGAACATATCAAATCCACGCAGTGCATCAATTGACACTACCCGTCCCTTAATAACCTCCTGCTGTTCACTGTTGTTCGCCATTGTCTTTTTCTCCTGAATCCTAAATCATTTCTAATCTTGCATTCAAGATTTCAACAAAGATTATACAAATTATGCATTATAATCCGAGTTATTATACCAATTGTGAATAAAATTTGCGCTTATGTCATTTCGACCGAAGATAGCAAAGTGGCCCGTAGTGGAGAAATCTGTTCAAATAGATTTCCCTTCGGGGCTCTCCGCTTCGCTGCGTGTCTCGACTCGCCTACGGCTGCCCTTCGGCTGCGCTCAGGGCTACGGCTTTCTCGAAATGACACAAATAAGCGCCTTAATTATTCACAATTGGTATTACCACCAACAAGACAAACAAATAAAAGTAGCGCAAACAGCAAGGCTTTAGCATCATTTTTCAACGTACTGCCACCAAGGCACCAAGAAGTGTAAAGTACCTAAAGTATAGTTTTTGTTTAACGTTGTTGATGCTCGTATTGATGCTCGTTCTGGAAGCTCGAAGCTCGTTTTTTGCCCAGCTTCCACCGTCCAGCTTCGATACCAGTTTCGACACCGACAAACGAGCTTATACAACCAGAGTTCACTTTAGCCCACTTCTCTTTTCTTTGTGCCTTTGTGTCTTCGTGGCTCATCATTTTTCGAGGATAGTTGACCTAAAAGACTTATTTTCAAACAGCTCCTTGGCCAGCAAGGCATATCCTTCACTTAATGGATGACTGGCATCGCGATACAACTCGCTGGGCAGTACCGGAGGCATATAACAGGGGACATCGTTCTGCTTAAGCCACGCCTCAATTTTGCTTTTCATCTTTCGATAAGTGTCGATGCTCTTTGGTTTTAACATATGCTCATTAAAAGGGCCGACCAGTACAAATACCGTGTTTGCTCTTGCCTTTAATATCTTAACCGAACTTTGGAAAAATCTCCACTGTAACGACGTCTCAAGTGCGACCCACTGTGTGTCCAGAGAGTGTGGCAGCGTCATCCCGTAGGGATGGCGATGGCTACTCCCTACATCAGTACTGCCCAGACCATCCCCAAGCTGCGCTTGAGGCTGCCACCCGACCAGCCACGTCGATAGGTCCATGCTCTCAAAATAAGCAATCTTTAAATGCGAAACCCAGCTAAAAAAAGGCACATAGCGCTGCACTATAGCAGATATTTTCTTAGAATACGGAACTTTATAGCAGGGAATATTTGGAATAAACTGCGGAACTAATTTAGGATGATCGAAATGGAACTCTTTGGTTATTTGCAAGTCATGTTTCTTAGAACTTAACCATAATGGATTAAAATGTAGGATGACCTTTTTGCCTGTGATTGGGCCGCCATAATATTTCAGCAAACCTGCTAATGCTACCGGATGTATGCCATCCACACCCAAATTAGTGAACTGATTTCGGCTAACAGTTTTATTGAGATAGCCGGATAATGTATTGTGCTTAGAGACGAAATGACCCCAAATAACCGAATCGCCAATGACGAGTGTTTTATGCTGTGAGCAGGCCCATTGACAGTAGCGCTTATACAGCCAGTAGTCGTTGCTTAACTGGTATGGCAGGCGATAGTCGGGCCCGGGCTCGAAATTTTCGGCTGTTTTCCAAAGCCTGGGCCCAAGACAAAATACAGCCAAAACAATAGCTGCAACGACGACCCATTCTCGCGGCGATAGTCGAACACTATTAGAACTGAAAGGCATTTGCAAATTGCCAATTGCCGATTTGCGATTTACAATTGCCAGAAAAAATCGAAAATCGAAAATCGCAAATTCCTTGGTCTAAAACTGTGAATAAATAAACGGCTGCTCACTTGATGTAGCAAAGATTAAAAGATAGAAAATCATAAGAATAACCATCCCTATACGCACGCCTCTAAGCTGAATAATCCACCTGGCCTGAGATTCATAAACAAACTGATAAAGCCACACGGAAAAAATAAAAGCTAAAGCCAGTAACGGACAATAGGGATTTGCTAAACCAGATGTGAATATCCTTGCCACAATCGTCCAGGCGTCGGTTATGCTTTGGGCTCTGAAGAAGATCCACGCAAAGGTCACGAAGACAAATACGAATATTTGTTTTATCAATTTAGGCACTTTTTCTTTGTAGAATGTAGTTCTTTCCAGCTGGCGTGTCAAGAATCGGCCGAGGGCGTGCACCGCACCCCAGATGACAAACGTCCAAGCAGCCCCGTGCCACAAGCCTGAGATTACCATAGTCAGAAACATATTTCTATAGGTGTTAAACATTCCTTTGCGGTTGCCGCCCAGAGGAATATAGACGTAGTCCTTGAACCAGGAAGAAAGGCTGATATGCCATCTTTGCCAAAAGTCACCCAGGCCCGTTGCTAAATAAGGATTGTTAAAGTTCAACATCAAGCGAAAGCCCATCATTCGTGCCACACCCCGTGCCATGTCTGTATAGCCGCTAAAGTCAAAATAAATCTGCCAGGAAAATAGAAAAGTGGCCAGGACCAAGGCCGGTGACTGAAACTGCTGCGGAGCAGTATATACTTTGTCAACATAGATTGCCAGATAATCAGCCAACGCAACCTTTTTGAACAATCCAACAATAAACAGGGAAAGACCATCTGTTATGTCCTGTGTCCAGAGCTGAGGGGGATTTTGCAACTGAGAAAGTAAGTTTTTCGCTCTTTCAATAGGCCCAGCTACCAATCGAGGGAAAAGCGAAACGAAAGTGGCATACCTTATGAAACTCGTTTCTCTTTCTATATTGCCGCGATAGTAATCAATGGTGTAACTCATTGATTGGAACGTGTAGAACGATATGCCGACAGGCAAAAGTAGACCCGGCGGGGGGATGATATACGGAATTCCTACTGAAGATAACAGAAAGTTCAAGTTATCTGCGACGAAGTCTCCATACTTGAAAAAGCCCAGCAGTCCCAGATTGTTTACAATGCTCATACAAAGCCACATCCTCCTGCGCCTGCTTTT
>JBHIDV010000285.1:0-4079 GCA_046760285.1 Sedimentisphaerales bacterium | reverse complement strand
TGGTGAAAACAAACCCAATTTTCAGAAGACAGATGTCTGAAAACAGAGGACAGGTGACGGGAAGCAGAGTACAGCTTGTCCGGGGGCAATTATGACATGCACCCGAGTTTATGCAGGCGCTAAAAAAGTCTTGACAGGAACACGCTGTGGACTAATCTCATCAGGATACAAATTTACCCGCCGTAGCCTGCCTGCGCTTAGCCGTTCCGGCGAAGGCGGATTATGTGTTTGTGATTGTTTAAGGAGTTATTGTGCGGGTAGGATTGGGACAATTTGACGCTTGCGTCGGCGACTTGGTCGGCAATGCCGAGAAGATACGCAACATATACGCCCAGGCGCTTCGGGCTGACGTGGATTTGTTAGCCTTTCCGGAGCTGGCTATCTGCGGCTACCCGCCGGAAGATTTACTGTTCAAGAAACACTTCTTAGAGCAAAACCGCTTAGCCATCGAGAAACTGGCCATCGATTGCCCTGACAAAACCATAGTAGTTGGCTTCGCGGGAAGCTATCAAGGCAACACTTACAATTCTGCAGCCGTGTTGCAAAACGGCCGAATTGCAAAAATCTATCGAAAGGGCGTCCTGCCCAATTTCAGTGTATTCGATGAACCCAGGTATTTCCAGCCCGGCACCGAGCCGGTCGTAATCAATATAAAGGGTCTGGATATCGCACTTACCATTTGCTTTGACATCTGGAATATCGAATGGCTCAGTAAACACCTGGCAGAGGCCGGCCAAATTCAGATGGTTCTAAATATCTCCGCTTCGCCCTTTCATCTGGGCAAGATTAAAAAAAGAGAAGAAATAGTCAGCCAGTGTGCCAAAGTTTTTAATTGCGCCGTTGCGTATTGCAACCTTGTGGGTGGTCAAGATGAACTGGTTTTTGACGGACGAAGTATGTTCGCCGACTCGATGGGTAAAGTAATTGCCAAAGCCAAGGCCTTTGGCGAAGACTTATTGATTGCGGAGGTTATCCCGACCATTGATGGAGCTGTGCGAGTCGAGCCGATGCGACCTGCTGCTGAGCAGCCGGCCGGTCTCCTTGACGAAGTCTATCAGGCACTGGTACTCGGCACCAGAGACTATGCCTGGAAAAACGGCTTCAAAAAAGTTTTACTCGGCCTTAGTGGTGGCATAGATTCTTCAGTCACCGCCGCTATCGCCGTGGCTGCTTTGGGTGCTGAAAATGTCACCTGCCTTACTATGCCATCGAAGTTCAACAGTCCCGAGACCATAAAAGATGCGGCCAGATTAGCGAAAAATCTGGGCGTGGAACTTTTAACCATCCCTATTGAGCCAATACTGGGCCAATTTCACCGGTCGTTAAAGACGGCTGCCGGCTGGGACAACCAGGGTATTGCCTACGAGAACTTGCAGGCCAGAATCCGCGGCAGTATTCTGATGTCACTGAGCAATCAGTTTGGTTCGCTGGTATTGACGACTGGCAACAAAAGTGAAACCTCGGTGGGCTACGCCACCCTTTACGGCGATACGGCTGGCGGCTTTGCCGTAATAAAAGATGTCCCCAAAACCATGGTCTATGATTTGGCCGAGTACATAAATAAAATACAAGGGCGACAAATTATACCTGCTGATGTAATAGCTCGGCCACCGAGTGCCGAGCTGCGGCCAGGCCAAAAAGATACCGATGCGCTGCCCGATTACGATTTGCTTGATAAAATCCTCAAAGGCTATGTCGAAGAAGACAAATCCCCGCAGCAGCTCATTGAATCAGGCTTGCCGAAAGATGTGGTTCTTAGTGTCATTCGAATGGTTGACCGAAACGAATACAAGAGAAGACAATGCCCGCCGGGCGTAAGAATTACGCCCAAAGCCTTCGGCAAAGATAGAAGACTGCCGATTACAAATCGTTATACTACTTACGTGGACGATGGTTGATCTGTCCATCGGGCATTGTTTACCTACCAGATAGGGCCTCGATAATAGCACCGGCGAACTGTACTACAGCTATTGGTCCGGTGGCGGTTATTATCTGTCGGTCTCGTTCGACGGGAGCGTTGGTATATGTGGCACCGGCTTGCTGCAGTGCAGCCCGTTCTGAAAAAAAGCTGGTAGCTCTGACACCGCGCAGCACTCCTGCATGGGCTAAAATAGTCGGCGCGATGGAAATCGCAGCCAGAACTTTTCCTTTCGCTGCTGCCGAGCGGGCAATATCTAAGGCGACTGGATTGTCGAAATATTCCCTTGCTCCCAAACCGCCGATAAAGACTATCGCGTCATAATCGTCAACTCTCAACTGGTTCAGAAGAATCCTGGCCTCGGCTGCACTTCCCAGCATACCTCTTATAACACCTGTCTGGCTACTGGCTATAACAGTCTGAACGCCCGCCGAGCCAAGAATACGCATGGTTTCAAAAAGCTCCCTATCGTGAAAATTTTCTCTGCCGACAATTAAGACAGCCGTTTTTGGTCCAGCTCTATTTTGCCCCGGTAGTCCCGTGCCGTTTGGCGTTAGGCTGGTTGTGGTAGGCGTCTGCGTAGCAGGGTAGCCAATGCAAATTATATAAAGCGGCTCCAGATTTTTCGGTATATTACAGATTCTGCTGACACTTCTGGTGTCGAAATCGCCGACCGGCATAAAGGCCAGCTCTAAAGTGACCGTCTGTAGCTGGATATTTTGAGCGATTTGTCCTGCTTGTAGTAGCATAAACCTTCGGACTTTGTTGCTGGACCGGCCGGCAGAATTTCTCACAGAGCCTGTAATAATAATATCACAGCCGGCTGTAGCTACTGCTTCAGGATTTATAGATGCCCTCGCCAGGGCGCCACGCACATCTTGAGCCGAAGCTTGTCTCAGACTGTGCTCGTTTGGACTGTAAACATAAATCCCCTCCAGTGTGGCAAAATATAGATTTATGGGGTACGATTCCTCCGGCATCCCGCTCCCTCGACCCGGCTCGGGACGGGCTTGCGGGAACCCTGGCAATGGTCGTATCTGGCCCGCCGGAGGTCCGCCAGTGGCGGATTCGGTTATACCATAGCCGGCCCAGGCCAACTGACCGAGCTGTTCAAATTTAAGCGGCTGGCCAGTAAAGCGCGGCACAATCTGTCGCTTTACCAAAGCCTGCTCGAAACTGACCGAGCTTGTCAACTTCGGTTCGGGAAGTTGAACTATTCGAAGAGGCACAAGGCGAGACCTGCGCTGTCCCAGACAAACAGCCACAACAGCCGCTAAGATTATTACAGCTATACCCCATTTTGTAAGGCCCCCTGCAGGTGGGTAACCTATCGGCCTGCCTTCTGCCGAAGGTAGAAAAGGGGACAAAACAGAAGCCTCAGAGATTATAGGAACTTTCATTGCTCTAAATCCTCCTAAAGCATCCCCGCGTTCGCGGGGACAAGCTTGCTCCTGCGGAGGCAGGGGCTGTGAACTATTCTATATTTATATTATACATTTAATCCCGGATTTGGCATATTAAACTTTATTCTCATCGTAAAACTTTGTACATTTAACTCCACAGAAGAAAATATTTGTTATATGGCATTGGGCTGCCGCGCAGCGGGGTCTCTCAGGCAATTTCGATGGCTGTATCGCGTCAACACAAGCTAATCATAATCTCGTTAATATTTTATTGGACGGCTCTGTTTATCTTGGCGCATATACCCATCCCACAATTGGTTCGCAAAGCCGATGTGTCCGATAAGACTCTTCACTTCCTGGCCTATATGATTCTTTCGGTTTTGCTCTTTTCTGCAATCAATCCCTATAAAAAGGTGAACTGGCGCAAAGCTGCTGTTTGGTGGGTGCTTTTGATTATAGTCTGGTATGGCGTCATCGACGAAGGACTTCAGAGCTATGTGGCGGGACGCAGTTGTGATGTTATGGACTTTGTCGCAAATTTGGCAGGTACATTCACAGGGGCAATTTTACTATCGGTATTTACCTTCTGGAGTGTTTGCCTGGTGGTGACAGGTGTTACCATCTTTGGCTTATCAAATATTGCGCGAACGAATTTAGCCGACTTGCTGCCCGGGACAAACACCGCATTTCATCTATTTGCCTACGCATTATTTACCCTGCTGTGGATTCGATACCGCAAATCGCAAATGGCGAATGGC
>JBHIDV010000284.1:0-4092 GCA_046760285.1 Sedimentisphaerales bacterium | reverse complement strand
GAGGAAATGGTTAAGACATATCGCCCGCGTAATGCTATGGCTTTTGTGCTTACCTGGATGGATGATATGAAACTTATGAAAGATGCCGCTGTTAGCTACCCCGATGTGTTTATTAACTGTGGGCGTGTTAATCTGGACGACCCTAATGTGATTCGTGAAGTAGAAACTTTTAAGAAGAACGGGTTTGTGGGAATGAAATTCCACAGCCCGCAGAAGAACTATGACGACCCATCATATTTCCAGATATACAGATTATGTGAAGAATATGGCTTCCACACACTGTTCCACACCGGAATCTCGTCTCACCGTATCAAAGATGAGCCGCAGTGGGGCTCGTCGGCAAGGATGCGGCCGATATATTTAGACACGATTTGTCGGCAGTTTCCGAGAATGACTGTTCAAGGGGCGCACCTGGGCAATCCGTGGTACGAGGAAGCAGCTGAAGCAGCCCGATGGAATCCGACATTGTATTTCGACGTGACCGGCTCGACACTTCTAAAATTCATCAAGCTGGGCAAATTGGCCCGAATGAGCGAGATACTCTGGTGGGCCAGTGACGAAGCGGAACATAACCCCCACACCCTCAAAGGCGGACCAGGTGCGTGGGAACATATCGTCTTTGGCACGGATGAAAAGCCCAGCGGGCTGATGGCAAATATCGAGCGATTTCAAAAAATGCTGGATGCCAACAATGTCAGCCAGGCCACCCGCGAGAAGATGTGGGGCCTGACTATGGCAAAAATACTGGGTATCGACCCAAAGACTCACAAGTTTGTAGGTAAGTAGATTAGTGAATTAGTGCTACGATAGCTAAATGAAAGAAATTATTGCAGATAGGGCAGGTAAAATTGACGCCAGCGGGATACGGAAGGTCTTTGCGCTGGCGGCGGAGCTGAAAGACCCAGTCAATTTTTCGATAGGTCAGCCGGACTTCGATGTGCCGGATGAGCTGAAAGAAGAAGCTATAAAGGCCATCCGAGAAGGCCTAAATAAATATTCACAGACCTCCGGCGATGCAATACTGCGCGAGAAAATCACGGAGCGAGTAAAAAAAGAGTTTGGCTGGGACGAGCCAGCAGTGCTGGTCACCAGCGGCGTAAGTGGGGGACTTCTGCTGGCGTTCTTGGCGCTTATTAATCCCGGCGATGAAGTCATCATCCCCGACCCTTACTTTGTAATCTATAAGCACATTGTCAATATGCTGGGTGGAAAGTGTGTCTTTGTGGATAGCTACGAAAGTTTTGCCCTACCTGTTAGCAGGATAGCTGAAGCGATAACCAGCAAAACCAAGATGATAATTCTCAATTCGCCGTGTAATCCGACAGGCATGGTTTATTCAGAGGGCGAGATAAAGAAATTAGCTGAGGTGGCAGCGGAACAGGATACGCTTATCTTAGCTGACGAGATTTATGAGAAATTCAGTTACGACGGGGCGTGCACAAGTATTGCTCATTACTATGAGAAGGCTCTTATCCTGCGAGGCTTCAGCAAGCCTTATGCGATGACCGGCTGGCGGCTGGGCTTTGCAGTAGCTAACCAATCGCTCAGACACGTAATCGAAGAGATGACCAAGATACAGCAGTATACCTTTGTCTGTGCGCCTACGCCTTTTCAGAAAGCGGCCGTCGCTGCTCTGGATTATGACGTTACCAACTTCGTGGACATGTATAGGGGCAAAAGAAACCTTCTTTATGAAGGACTGAAGGATAAGTTTGAGCTGGTTCGGCCAAGTGGTGCGTTTTATGCGTTCGTCAAAGCGCCCGGCCAGTCGGCAACCGAATTCGTGGAAAAGGCAATCAAAAATAATGTGTTGATTATTCCTGGCAATGTGTTCAGCGAAAAAGATACGCACTTCAGGATAAGTTACGCCACCAGCGACAACAAAATTCAGCAGGGCGTGGAGATTTTATGTAAGCTGGCATAACAGAAAACAGAGGACGGAAAACGGAGCACACATAATAGAGAGTGGAGGATGGACGAGAAAAAAGGGAGAAAAATGAGTGAGAAAATTGAGAGTTTTCGCGATTTAAATGTTTACAAACTTGCATTCGAGCTTCAACAGGAAATCTTCACACTTACAAAGAAATTCCCTAAAGAGGAACTCTATTCACTTACAAACCAAATTAGACGCTCTTCTCGTTCCATCGGAGCTAATATAGCAGAGGCCTGGCAAAAACGAATATATGCTGCCCATTTTGTTAGTAAGCTCTCTGATGCAGACGCAGAACAAGCTGAAACCCAGCACCGGTTGGATACTTCTCTTAAATGTAAATATGTATCGAGCAAAGACTACCAGCTATTATTGGAAAGATGCAAGGGAATCGGCAGAATGCTTGGGAAAATGATCGCTAAACCCGAAAATTGGTGCACCCAGTTTAAAAGCCAATAAATGTCTGTCATCCGTCTTCTGTTCTCTGTCTTCCGAAATGGCGGGGGGGGCAAATCGAAAATTTGTGCTAACGCCCTAACCAGGCATTGCCAAATTGGCGATATATAGGGTATAATGATTAATATGAACAAGCCACTTCTTATAATTCCAATCGTCTTGGCTTGCTTGTTGATATTCGGCAGCCAGACTGCGGCAGTTGAGCCGAACTTGCCCCTTAGGGGCGAGACTAACGTAGGACAGCCAACAGCAAGGGCAGCAGTGATTACCTGCAAAGGCTTGATCGATGATGGACTGTACAAATCTATCCAGCGCCGAACCGAGATAGCGCTGCAGCAGGGTATAGAATACCTGGTCTATGAGATAGGTACATATGGCGGATTTTTGGATTCGGCTGATGATATATCGAAGTACTTTATCCTTCGTGAAACTTGGCCAGAGGCAGGCAAAAAGGCCCGTACTATTGCGTACATAACAACCGAGGCGATATCGGCTGGGGCAATGATAAGTGTCTCCTGCCAGGACATAATAATGCGTGAAAATACCACTATAGGCGATTGTGCGCCGATTGCGCTGGGCGGCACACTGGAGGGGGTAGAGCGAGAGAAAGCGGAAAGTTTTACCCGTGCCGCTTTTATGCGAGCTGCTGAAGCCAATGGCTATCCTAAACCATTGCTTAAGGCCATGGTGACAATGCAGATAAAGGTTTATCGAGTGAAAAATCTACAGACAGGCGATTACGAATTTTTTGACAGCGATGAGTTGCCGAAAGACCCAAATAAGTACGACCTGGATAATAAGAAATTGGTTGTGGGAGATGACGAGCTCTTGACGCTGACTGCATCTGAAGCCTTTGAATATGGCATAGCCAGAACGCAGGTTAAAGATTTGGCAGGCGTTTTAGATTTCCTGGCTGAGCGCGATGGCGTAACCTTTGTCGGCGAGCAGATGGTGCTGGAGCCCAACTGGTCGGAGCAGATGGTCCGATGGATAAATTCTCCAGCCGTGATGATGGTGCTGGTTATGATTGCACTATTGGGAGTGTATATTGAATTCAGCACGCCGGGCGTGGGGCTGCCAGGGCTGGCAGCTCTGGTATGCTTTGCAATTATAATCGGCAGCAAATATCTCGTGGGCTTAGCAAACTGGGTAGAAGTAGCATTATTTGTCGTGGGTGTACTGTTATTGATGGTGGAAATCTTCGTCCTGCCCGGTTTCGGCATCGCAGGCTTTTTAGGTTTAATCTGTATATTAGTCGGCTTATTTGGTATGCTGATTAAGAACCCGCCGGATAGACTGCCTTGGCCGCAAACCTCGTTTGATTGGCAATTGCTGGTGAACCAGGTTTTGTGGCTGTTTTTAGCTATCACAGGGTTCTCCGTCCTGGCTTGGCTGCTCACAAAGTATCTGCCCAGAGTGCAATTCCTTAGCGGCCTGATACTTGTGCCGGCTGCTGCAAAACAAGATGGTGTAATGCAGGTTAGTATGACAGCCCCGCCGGAAAGTAGGACTGCAGCCATAAATGTTGGTGACATCGGCGAGGTGACAGCAACGCTAAGGCCGACCGGAAAAGCAAAATTCGGCGAGGCCATAGTGGATGTGGTCGCCACAGCCGAGTTTCTGGACAAAGGCACCAAGGTCCAGATAACCGAAATTCACGGCAATAAGGTGGTAGTTAAAAGACAGACGACAGAAGACGGATGACG
>JBHIDV010000283.1:0-4120 GCA_046760285.1 Sedimentisphaerales bacterium | reverse complement strand
TTCTGCGCAGTAGCTGCGGGTCGATAGCAGCGATGATGCTCGATGCTGGATACTCGATGCAGGATGCTGGACAAGCCCCGCTCCTCGCCGGAGCGGCACGACAATCAAGAATCGAGAATCTAAAATCTAAAATCCAGAATCCAAACATCCTCTGGGTCAGTTGTGAGGACATCAGCCCGGACCTGGGCTGCTACGGTGATAGATATGCTGTGACGCCAAACATCGACAAGCTCGCCGCAGAAGGTGTGCGATACACTAACGTATATACAAACGCAGGGGTTTGTGCCCCTTCGCGCTCGGGTATTATCACCGGCATGTATCCAACCACTATCGGCACGCACCATATGCGCTGCAAGGGCGTGCCGCCAGCAGAGGTCAAGTGCTTCAGCGAATACCTGCGCAAAGCGGGCTACTACTGCACAAATAACGTCAAAACCGATTACCAGTTTGACCCACCGATGACCGCCTGGGACGAAAGCAGTAAAAAGGCACACTGGCGAGGTCGGACTGAAGGACAGCCATTCTTCGCAGTCTTCAATTTCACAATTTCGCATGAAAGCAAGATTCGCGACAGAAGCAAAGGGATGCTCAAGCGTCTGGCAGCTCTGAAGCCGCACGAGAAGCACGACCCCGCCAAAATTCGCCGCCGTGACCTGCCGCCTTATTATCCTGATACACCAGTAGTGCGCAAAGACTGGGCACAATATTACGATATTATCACGCTCATGGATAAGCAAGTAGGTGACATCCTCAGGCAGCTCGAGGAGGACGGCTTAGCTGAGGACACTATAGTATGGTTCTGGGGCGACCATGGTCGGGGGCTGCCGCGGGCCAAGCGCTGGGTTTACGATTCGGGCATTCACGTTCCGCTGATTATCCGTGTGCCGGACAAATGGCGAAAACTGGCCATGCCGGACAATCCAAATGCGCTTAGGCCCGGCACCGTCAACGATGACCTGATAGCATTTATTGATTTTGCCCCGACGATGCTGTCATTAGCCGGGGTCAAGATTCCGGAACATATACAAGGCCGGGCGTTTTTGGGCAGTCAAAAAGCTAAACCTCGCGAATATATTTTCGCTGCAAGAGACCGTATGGATGAAGCTTACGACATTATTCGAGCGGTGCGTGACAAACGCTACAAGTATATCCGCAATTATATGCCACATTTGCCCCGTAGCCAAGACATCGAGTATATGAACCAGATGCCGACCATGCAGGAGATGCGCCGGCTCAACGCCGAGGGCAAATTGAAAGGCCCACAGATACAATATTTTGAGCCGACCAAGCCGGTGGAGGAATTGTATGACACGGTTGCCGACCCGCACGAGGTCAAAAACCTGGCAGGAGTTCCGAAATATAAAAATGTGCTGGAGCGGATGCGCAAGGTGCATCAAGAGTGGATGAGACAGACCTCCGACGTGGGGCTGATACCTGAACCACAGTTCGATGAGATGAAGCGGCCGGGTGGTAAATGGCAGAAGACGGCTGAACCGATGTTCTTCCAGGCAGCCAAAACTGACGAGAATTACGCTCCTGTCACTTTATTTTGTCCAACTGCCGGTGCATCTATCGCATATAGAATTGATGCTCGTCCCGAGCGAAGTCGAGGGGATGGCAGTAACAAAAAGAGGCCCTGGAAAGTATATGCAAAACCCGTCCTGCTTAAATCCGGCCAGGTACTCCAAGCCCAGGCCTGTCGCATCGGTTTTCGAGACAGCGAGAAGGTTATGTTCAAACTCGGCGACCCTATCACCGGTAGCAAAGGAGCCGAGGGTTCCCGTAAGGCGGGGTCCCAAATCATACCGCATTGGACAGAACAGCTAAACCAGACCGATCTGCTTGAACGTCTGCGGATGATAAAGGATTTGGATGGCTTAGGCGAAGAAGCCATACCGGGATATATGGAGGCCCTGAGGGACGAGTATGGCTCTGTTCGTTACTGGGCCGTGGTCGGTTTGCATAATAGCTGCCAAGAGCACCAGGATATGGAGCAGGTAAAAATAGCACTTACAAGGGCGCTGGAGGACCCGGCTCCGGTTGTACGCATCGCAGCGGCACATGCATTGTGTGACTGGGGCCAAGAAAAAGAGGCTCTGCCGGTGCTTCTCGAGGCCCTAAAGTGTGAAACAGATAAAGCACGCCTGTATGCGATGATCGCGATAAAGCGGATCGGCGAGAAGGCTCGGCCAGCGCTATCCGCTATAAAGGCCGGACTGAAAGATAAGGACAATTATGTGCAGCGAGTGACACGTGCAGTCCTGAAACAGTTAGAAAATCGCTAATCGCAAATCGCTAATCGATAAGCGATACGAGACAGCGATTTGCAATACGCGATACACGACAGGCGATTTGCGACAAGCGATTAAGGTAGGCACGGTGTACCTTAGGCCGAAGCAAAGTACACCACAGAATAATCTGAAACTTTGGTGTGAGCAAATCGATGCGGCTGGCAAGCTGGGGCTTGATATAGTATGCTTAGGCGAAGCGATTACTATTGTTGGAACTGGTTGTTCCGTGAAAGATTGTGCTGAGCCGATACCTGGGCCGGCGACCAGGCAATTGGGTAAGGCGGCACGAAGAAATAACATTTGGGTCGTGGCGGGTCTTACAGAACAAGTAGACGACGTCGTTTACAATACCGCTGTGTTGCTGGACAGAAAGGGACAACTTGCTGGCAAGTACAGGAAAGTCCATCTGCCTCGTGAAGAATGGAAGAAAGGTGTCCGGCCCAGCGGCACATATCCTGTTTTCGAGACGGATTTCGGAAAGATAGCTATCCAGATATGTTACGATTGGTTCTTCCCTGAGGCGGCAGCAATTTTTGCCCTACGAGGGGCGGAGATTATCTTTGCGCCGACATGGGGCAACACGCTGCCGGATGAAGATGGGCAGGTCAACGGTGAGTCGGTATTTCGGGTTCGGGCCCGCGATAACGGGGTCTATATGGTTCCGTCCGTTTACGATGGTAATAGTCTTGTCATCGACCCTATGGGCAGAATTCTGGCCTGTATCGGGGGCAAAGAAGGCGTCTTCTGGGCTGAGATTGATCTGAATATACGCGAAAGTCTTCAATGGGTTGGATACTGGCGCTCCATTGTTCCCCGCCACCGTATGGTCAAAACTTATGCACCATTGTTGCGGGTTCCCACTTCGCAATAAGTCGCGAAGTGGGGTCCCTGCAAGCCCCACATAAGTCCACCTACTAATTCAGGCGGATACTATAATTTTCTTACCGCGATAATGTAAATTGGTCTTTGGTCTTTAAGATACTTGCGTTCGTAGTTTGTGCCGGTCCATTCGCCGTTGCTTGCACCGGCGGGCAGGGGAAATTCAATCTCTTCAAGCCTGCCCTGAGCGTAGCCGAAGGGTCTTTCCCTCTGGGCGGCTATTAGACTTTGTATCCATTCAAAGTAATCAAGATGGTCAGTGGCAATTCTTAATTGGCCGTCACTTTTCAAACAGCGAATAAGGTGTTGCAAATTGGCGCTCGTAAAGAAGCGTCTTTTGTGGTGACGTCTCTTTGGCCAGGGGTCGGGAAAATAGATGTGAAAGCAGTCCACGGAGCTATCCGGTACAAAATCAGCTAAGAAGGTGGCGGCATCGGCGCGGATTATCCGCACATTGAACAGGGCCCATCGGCCGATGCGGTCAACTGCGTAACGGTAATATTTATTGGCCCGTTCGATGCCCAGAAAATTGACGTGCGGCTGGGCCCTGGCCTGGTTTAAAAGGAAAGTGGCTTTACCCGTGCCAATCTCTATATGAACGGGGCCTGGACGTCCGAAAACCTCGACAAAATCAATTTGGCCATCCAAATCTTCCAGCTTTAATGTGACAAAAGAATATTCTCTGAGTTTTCGAGCCATAGGTCAAATTTGCCGCAAAATTGCAAATGAAAACAATAGAATCGATTCAGTAATGGTTATTCTACATAAAAAGCAGTGACCAGGTAAAGATTAAAATCAGCTCTTAATTTTGTTGCGCTTAAAGTCGGTGCAGGCACTATTCGATAGAAGGATGCGAACTTGTTCTCAATCGTGGAGTAGCAATTATAGGACTTGTATGGAACTGATTGAGGATCTGAAGGATGATTTTGCAACTGGTCAAAGCTCGACGA
>JBHIDV010000282.1:0-4145 GCA_046760285.1 Sedimentisphaerales bacterium | reverse complement strand
TTTTTCAAATCTTTGATATTCAATCTACTTTCTGCCGATAAATAAAATATAGTCTTGTACGCTCCCCGCCTACGCGGGGACAAGCTTGCCCCTGCGAAAGCAGGGGGCGGGCTTGAACCGTGAAAAGCAAAAAAGGAGATAATCGAATGAGAATGAGCAGAAATTTATGGGCCTCGGCCTTCGCCATCGCATGCTGCTTAGCGGGCCTCTGGCTTTTATCCACCACAGGCGGAACCCAGGGCAGCCAAAAAACTTATGAGGTTCAGCCCTATATTACCGTACCCGAATACAGAACCGATGCAGCCCGTGCCATAGATGCCTATGAGCGTTTAATGGAACGGTACATGGACTTGACCGAAAAGAATCTATTTATAGTAGGCACGGACATCCGAGAGGTTACAAAAAAATTAGATTCCATTGACGACAAATTGACACAGCTTTCGGCAACAATTGCGCGAATTGAGAAGGCTCTGGGCATCGAGCCTGCCCCTGCGTCTCCCGACGCAAGGCGGGGCAGCGGGCAATCGAACCTTTCTGTCAAGAAAAAGCCGCCCAGCCCCTCAGAGGGGCAGGACCAGCTCAACTCTGTTTCTGTTACCCAGAAACCTTCACCACTCGCCACAGACTAAATCTCGCTTCGCTCAAAGCCTGTCCTGAGCTTGCCAAAGGAGTGACAGTTTTGAGATAATCCCTTAATACTTTGCCAGCCAATCTATTAACGTTATACTTATCTGAAGAGCAGCCACCCCTTTGGCCGGGTGGGGTTGCGTAAGACGGCTTTGCATAAGGCAAATTTATATGCCCGAATTGCCTGATGTTCAGACCTACAAAAGATATGTGGATGCAACTTCGCTGCATCAGCAAATCCAGACCGTTACCGTGCGCAATCGCAGGATTTTAAGAGGAATCTCGGCGAACAAACTGAAAAGCAAGCTTCAAAAACGCTGTTTCCAATCCACTACCAGACACGGCAAATATCTTTTTGTCAAAACCGATAATAACCGTTGGCTAACGTTGCATTTTGGAATGACGGGCTTCTTAAAATACTTCAAGAATGACAAAAAATCCGGTCCGCATGATCGGCTGATTATCGCTTTTGAGAATGGCTACAACCTTGCATACGTATGCCAAAGACTATTAGGCACGCTTAGGCTGATAACTTCTGTTGATAACTTCATAAGTGACATCCGATTGGGTCCTGATGCCTTGAATGTTGATTTTGAGCAGTTCAAGAAAATCCTGCAAGAGTCGAGAGGTGCTATAAAATCAACCTTGATGAATCAAAAACGCCTGGCAGGAATCGGCAATATCTACTCCGATGAAATTTTGTTCCAGAGTAACGTTCATCCAGAAACGATAAGTAGTAAATTGAATCATGAGCAGATAAGAAAGATTTATCATAATATGGGAAAAGTTCTCAAAAAAGCTATTGAGCGGCAGGCCAACCCTAATAAACTTCCTAACTCATATCTGCTCCCTCACCGCCAAAAGCTAAATCGCTGTCCTCGATGTAATGGTATCCTAAAGACGACGAAGGTTATGGGGCGAACAGCTTATTTTTGTCCAAATTGTCAAAGAAATAAAACTGGTTAATCATCATAAGCATGTTCATTAATTGCACCTGCTATCTTGGGTTTACTTTTGGGACCCCGTCTTGCGACCGCCGGGACGCCTTACGGCGGAACCATCCTTCTTGATTTCAATATGCTTTTTGAAGTGTTCGTCGTCGGTATTAGGGAAATCACTTCTGAAGTGGACGCCTCGACTTTCCTGGCGTATTTGGGCGGCACGGGCCATAAGTAGGGACACAGTAAGCATATTTTGGCACTCCCAGCCTTCGGGTGAATCAAAGATTTTATCCATCACATATCTTTGCCAGAATTTGATAATTTCCTGGGCTTCTGTGAGGGGCTGGGTTCTTCGGGTTATCCCGACATTTCGCCACATAAGAGCTCGCAATGAGTTCCTAACGTCAGCAGCATCCAAACGGGTACGGTCTGAATGTGGGATTTGATATTTTATCAGAGGGGGCCTGATATGAGCAGCGGTCGTTTTCTTGCTTCGCGAAACGACCTGGCCAGCTATTTTCCCGAAGACCAATCCTTCCAGCAAGGAATTACTGCCGAGCCGATTTGCGCCATGCAGGCCGGTGGAAGCCACCTCACCGCAGGCATAAAGATTTCCTATGCTTGTTGCTGCTTTTGCATCGGTCTTGACCCCGCCAATCATGTAGTGTGCGCTAGGTCGAACAGGAATTAGGTCTCGGCTAACGTCTATGTTGAAATTTTCGCACAGCTCGAAAATCCGCGGGAATCTCTTTGCAAAATGTCCTTTATCGAAATGGCGAACATCCAAGTAGACATGGGTGGAACTGGTTTTCAGCATCTGAGCTAAGATTGCTCGACTGACAATGTCACGCGGTGCGAGTTCCGCAGCTTCGTGATATTCTTTCATAAATCGGCGGCCACTGCTGTCCAAAAGTACCGCTCCTTCACCGCGGAGGGTTTCGGTAATAAGTGCGCGCGAGGCACCCGCTATATAGAGGGTGGTGGGATGAAACTGCACGAACTCTAAGTCTCGCAAAACGGCACCTGCCCGATAGGCCATAGCAATGCCATCGCCGGTTGCAACTTCCGGATTGGTGGTTTCACGATAGAGCCTACCTGCCCCGCCGGTGGCCAAGATTGTATTTGCAGCCCAGATTATCTGAGGACTTTGTTTTTTGTGGCCTATTATTCCTATACACTCGTTGTTGTCAGTCGTTAGCAAGTCGATAGTGTAGAAGCCTTCTACAACTTTTATGTTCGGATTTTGTCCTACTTTTTTTATGAGCGTCTCTGCAATAACTCTGCCTGTTTCATCGCCATGAGCGTGAGCAACACGAGAATGACTGTGGCCGCCTTCAAGTGTAGTAGCGATATGACCATCGAGTAGGTCAAAGTCCACGCCCCAGTGAAGCAATTGCTCTATCAGCTCTGGGCCCTGCCGAACGACCAACTCGACAATTCGCTTGTCGCTCATGCCACAACCGGTATTAAGTGTATCGGCTATGTGTGATTCAAATGAATCTTTTTTATCAAGCACCGAAGCAATACCGCCCTGGGCCTGCCAGGTATTGCTGTCTTGGATAGTGCCCTTGCAAACAACGATTGTCTTTCGGCTCTTAGCTGCTTCAATAGCGGCGCGGAGCCCTGCGATGCCGGCCCCTATCACCAAGCAGTCGGTAAAAAGTTGGTTCATGGAGATAGAGTCGATATTCACCAGATAGCGTCTGGGCTCAGCCAAGGTAACATCTTGTGTCTGAGATTGCTGTGCAGATTGTGTATTGTTAGTCATAGATTGCTACTTTGTCTATTCGCTCTTCTGGCGAGACAAGACTATCTTTGCGGTAAATACTCTTTCATCGTCGGCATATTTCAGTACGAACGACTGAAGCTGTTTAGTCGAAGCGGTCAAAATGACTCTGTCTTCGACTAATTCATGTTTAACCGCGTCAGGTTCTTCCTTGAGCAGTTTTTCTAATTCATCATCAGTAGTCCATCGTATTTTCAATTGTGGTTCGATGGAATCTATTATTGCAAATGAATGACCAGGTATGAAGAAAAACGCGTTGTATGGCAATTCCATTTTTTCGACATCCTCTTGTTCAGATGGGAACTTGGTTGGATGAACATCCAGCAAGAGCCTCTCGTCCAGCTTCGCCAAACGCACGGCAAAGACGCCCTTTTTAACCTCGTTTTCATATAAAGTCAGTTCATACACTTTTTCTGATTCATCAGGCCTCTTAAATTCCCAGACGTTGTTGGGGTCCTGCTGCAGCCAAATGCCTAATAATTTTTCTTCAAACACTACATCTTCTTCAGTGTAGATTGGATGGAGCGACATAACAGGCACACAGCTGCCTAAAAGAGCAGCTAATAAATAAAAAAGAATCTTTTTAACCTTCATTTTCTGTGTCCTTAAAATTTATGAGGTTTATTTGTAATCTGTGCTATTATAACTTTCTGTGTTATTATAACTTATTGAATGAATGGGTCAATCTTAAGCACCGTAGAAAAACCCCCAAATAAACCCTTCGGCTTGGGTTCCCGCAAAGCGAGGTCCCTCGCTCAGGGCAGGTTTGGAAGCTAAGTATTTGGATAATG
>JBHIDV010000281.1:0-4162 GCA_046760285.1 Sedimentisphaerales bacterium | reverse complement strand
AAAGAACCACTTTGGCTCGGTGTATTTTCCGTCCGCAAATCAGTGGACGCCTTCGCCACTGCACAGTTATGGACGACGGGAAAACCCTATGGGCTCATATAACTGCCTGGTCAATTTGAATGGACATCGGCATCTGGCGGGAAAGACACTGCTGTATATGATTGATGCATTGTACCCCTCGAGAAATCAAAATACTTCGCAAGGCTATGTGATAAAGTATCTATCTTTTGGCGACGACTGGCTTTCGAGTCTTTTTGTTTCACAGGACCCGGTAGCCATCGATTCTGTTGCACTGGATTTTATGCGGAATGAGCCGAGGTGTACCGAGGTAACTGGCAATCCGGACAACTATCTGCACGAGATGGCACTGGCAGATAATCCTCCCTCAGGGACATTTTATGACCCGGAAGGTGATGGGACACGGCTGACGAGCTTGGGAGTGCACGAGCACTGGAATAATCCGATAGACAAGCAGTATTCTCGTAATTTAGGAATCGGCAATGGCATCGAGCTGGCCACACCCGAGCTGACCAGTCCGGATGGGCCGGTTGAGAATCTAAACAGTGCAAAAAGATACGATTACATTCGGCACGCTATTATGGAGGCTGAACCTAACGACCAGATAGTAGTCAACCCAGGAATTTATAATGAAAACATCAATTTCAGCGGCAAGAACATAACGGTCAGCTCCATAGACCCTAACGACCCAAACGTTGTCTCAGCTACGGTTATCTACGGCAGCAATCAGGCGGTGAGCTTTTCCGGCGGCGAAGATGCGAACTGTGTGCTGGCTGGCTTTACTATCACCGGCGCTAAAATAGGCCTTTACTGCTCCAATGCGTCACCGGCTATTATCAACTGCAGAATTGTCGCAAATGAAGGTGCCGGTATCAAGCTTCTCAACGATAGCAATCCAACGATTATCAACTGCATTATTGCCGGCAACAAGGCTGTCGGTATCGAGATGTGGACAGACCGCAGAGGACGCGCCCCGAAGTTTAGTTATGCTACCATCATCAACTGCACCATCGTCGAGAACCTGCAGCACGGCATCTCGCAAGGCAAACCCACGGTTATCAACTCTATCATATATAACAACGGGCTCGGCAATGGCTTTGTTCAGATAGATAGTCCCGACGCTACGGTAATCTACAGCGATGTTCTGGGCGGCTGGCCGGGTGCCGGCAATATCGATGCTGACCCACTATTTGTACAGCCAGGATACTGGGATGACGGGGGCAGCCCGCAAGATTCCAGCGATGATTTCTGGGTAGAGGGCGATTATCATCTATTGTGGGACTCGCCGTGTGTCAATGCCGGTGACCCAGCCATAACTTACGACATTGTCAAAACCGATATTGATGGCCAGCCGAGGATAATCGATGGCCGGGTGGATATGGGTTGTGATGAGTTAGATTCTAGATTATAGATTCTCGATTCTCGCGAGCAACGAGCATCCGGCATCGAGTATCCAGTATGAGTATCTCATTATGGAGCGTGCCACTTATAGAATTATCGATGCCAATTTCAATCGAGCTCGCGAGGCAGCTCGGGTGATAGAAGAGTTTTGCAGATTCGCCTTGAATTCAGCACAATTTTCCGAACGCGCCAAGCAGCTTCGCCACAAACTTTCAGCAAGCTTAGACAATCTCGATGCCGGCCGGCTGCTCTCAAGCAGAGATACACTTGGCGATGTCGGCGTGGGCAAAACGGTCCCCGTGGACGCGGGGATCTGGCAGCTTGAGCGCACCGACCTTAAAAGCACTTTCACTGCCGCCTGCAAACGTTTAACCGAGGCCCTGCGGACGTTGACGGAAACAACGCAAACGCAAAATCGGTCCGTAGCCCAGATGTTAGAAAAGTTGCGGTTTGACGCTTATGCACTGGAAAAAGACATTGTTCTTTTCGCAGAGCCTGCTGAGAAGTTCAAACGGGTCAAACTATATGTAATAATTAGCTCCCATCTACCAGCGGATATTATTCGCCTAACGCAGCACTGTGTAGCCGGCGGGGCCGATTGTATCCAACTGCGAGCCAAAAACATCAACGATGATGGATTCTTCGCTGTTGCTGTTGAATTTGTAAAGGTTTGCAAAGATGCTGGTATCCTTAGCATAATAAACGACCGACTCGACATTGCCGTTGCCGCTGGCGCTGATGGCGTGCACCTTGGGCAAAATGATTTGCCCATAGAGCAGGCTCGCAAGCTCCAATTAGCTCCACTGATTATCGGCCAAAGCACACATTCGCGAAAGCAACTGGAAACCGCCTGCGAGGCGCTGCCTGTGTATGTAAGCCTTGGGCCTGTCTTTTCCACCGGCACAAAGCCGGAAGCTGTGCCCGTTGGGCTGGAATATGTCAGAGACGCAACAAGAGAATTAGTCGATACCGGCATCGGTAGTGTGGCTATCGGCGGTATAACATTGGAAAATGTGGAGAAGGTCTTAAAGGCCGGTGCAAAAGCCATCGCAGTCTGTTCCGCAGTGACCGAGGTGGACGAGCCGGCAGCAGCCTGTCAGGCACTAAAGGAAAAAATCACCGCCTTCAAAAAAGATAATTCTTGAGGCGGTCTTTTTTGATAACTATGTGGCAATTGATTTGGTAACGTTTGGGGAACCCCTTAAATTGCAAGAGAGTAACTAATAATGCACCGTGACAACCGCCTGTGGGGAGCGTTTTTGCTGATGTGTTGCGCAGCCGCTTTTTCGGCGGATAAGAGATTACCGGCGAAACCGCCAGGAGAATTTTTCCCGTTACAGGCGAAGGACCACAGAGACACCAATTCATTCAAGTGGGGCCAGCCGGTCGTTGGAACGACCTATTTCTACTGGTACGACATCGAGACAAACAGTCACATTATTAACCGCAATGGCACAGACGCACTTACGACTCATCCGGCTGATATGAATGGTATCAGCTATAAGCGGGCGAGCTGGCATAAAACGCAGCTAAAAGATATGATGGATGCTGGGATTGATTTTCTCTTGCCGGTCTTCTGGGGTGTACCGGGAAAGTACGATGGGTGGAGCTTTGCAGGGTTGCCGCCATTAGTGAAGGCGCACGAAGCACTGGAGCAGGAGCATCTTCACCCGCCGGCGATTGGTCTTTTTTACGATACGTCGATACTTAAATGGAACCGGTTCAATAAGGATGGCAGCAGCTACCACGTGGACTTGTCAACGGACTTTGGAAAGGACTGGTTTTATACAGCCATACGCGATTTTTTCAGTCTGATTCGGCCTTCGAAGTGGGCCCGTGTGGATGGTAAGCCCATTGTTTTTTTATACGCAGCGGCCTTTGCGAAAAAGCAGGACCCGAATCAGTTCGAGTATGTGAGGCGCAGATTCAAGAAGGACTTCGGCTCGGAGCTATTTCTGGTGAAACAGCCGGCCTGGCTGGGCGAAGCTGATGCAACGTACCGCTGGGGCGGGGCAGTAAATGGGCCGCTGATTTATAGAGACGTGGCGGCTCTGGGGCCAGGGTACGACCATAGTGCCGTGCCGGGCAGAGCACCGCTGGTGGTTCAACGGCGTGACGGCAGGACCTATGTTGAGCGGTGGTTAAAGCTCCTGCAACTCCATCCACAACACAGGCCGTGGATGGTGCACATCGAGACGTGGAACGAATGGCACGAGGGGACAGATGTGGCACACTCGCGTGAGTATGGCCGAAGCTATATCGTTCTGACCCGGCTTTTCACAGATATGTGGCGGGCAAAAACAAACCTGAGGATGGGCTCGGCCGAATGACGATTGAAAAATCGCAAATCGCAAATCGATGTGTGGCAGCCTCAAATCCGTATTTTTTACTGCATGCAGTAAAAAATTCGGGATGGTTACGCCGCTTTTGGAGCTGTACCATCCCCAAGCTGCGCTTGAGGCTGCCACCCAGGATTGAACCAGGCTCGTTTTGGGTATCAGCCCAGAGAGGTAAATGATAATGACTAAGTCGAGACATTTAAGATATGGTCTTGCAGCATGGCTGCTAATCTTGCTGATGGTCGTTCGGTGTCAGGCGCAATTACTGTGGGATTTGGCGAATGACAATAAGGAACTTTTGAAGATTGCCACGCTGTTTACCGCCCAGAATGTACGCGATTACTTGGCCAGCGAGGAAGGCATCAACAAGGCAATCGATTGGTGCAAAAAGACCGGCGTTACGC
>JBHIDV010000280.1:0-4168 GCA_046760285.1 Sedimentisphaerales bacterium | reverse complement strand
AATGGTGTGTTTTGTCAGAATTGGGCATGGTTCAAACAGCACAGATTCTGGGTAATATTGATTTGTAGCTCCATAGTGTGTGGCAGCCTCAAATCCGAAGGATTTGGGAATGGTTACGCCCTACAAAGATGACATGCACCCAAGAGGGATTAAGAAAAAATTTTCTCACAAGACGGCTCAGGATCGACCTTGTCTTTGTAATAACGTAAGTACTGTAAATTCTCGGACTTCCGTTATTTAAGCCGTAAATATACAACATAGTTTCTACACAAAACCTCAAGTTCTTCTTAATAAACGATACGAATTAAATAAAATTTTTCCTTGACTATTTTAGCTAAATCTACTATCTAATTTACTTATATGGCAACTTAGTCAGTTTAGTTAATTTAAGCAAATGCAATCATAATGTCGCTCCAAACGCCATGGAGCGAGGGATGATGGGCGTTAATTAAGGGAGCAAAGGACATGATACCACAGGAGGGCAAGACCAAATCGGAGTTGGTTCAAGAGTTAAGCAACTTACGCAGACGGGTAGCAGAATTTGAGCAAGCCTCATATAGCTTCAAACAAAAGGGCGATTTACTAAGTGAAAGGGGCCCCAGCCGCCATTCTTCACGGCTGGGAACCCAAAGACAATCTACTCACGCTAATCCAGGTGTAGCCCAATTACTTACCAGGAGTGAAATGAAGGTCTTGCATTTTATTCTGGATGGTAAGAGCAACAAGGAAATAGCTAACTTACTGCACCGTTCGGTAAGAACTGTGGAAGTGCACCGCAGTCACATAATGCGCAAGTTGGAGGTCGATAACCTGGTCGATCTGGTCAAACGAGCTGCGGCGATGGGACTGGTTGACCTGCTGGTTAGTTGATTAGTTAATTGTAAATTGATAACTAATTCGCTTTTCTTCACTGCGTCTTTTGCCATAGGGACCCCAGCCGCCATGCCTCGCGGCTGGGAACCCATAATCAATGGTAGATATTACCATTGCGCAGATGAATTATTCGGTCGGCAAATTGCTGCGCTGCTGGCCCATGGGTGGCGAGGATCACGGTGCCACCATCTCGGTGAAAATCAGCAATAAAGCTTAGTACCGTAGCGGCATTATCCGGGTCCAGGTTGCCGGTAGGTTCATCAGCAAGGATAATCCTCGGACGATTGAGTAACGCTCTGGCTATGGCGGTGCGTTGTTGTTCGCCGGCGCTAAGCTGCGAAGGTTTATGATAATTTCGGCCCGCCAAACCGAATTTCCGTATCAATTTATCGGCTTGAGCATACCTTTTTTTGCTACCCACCAACCAGTCGGGGGTTGTACCGGCGGCAAGGACAACGTTTTCCGTGACACTCAAGTATGGCACCAAATAAAACATCTGGAACACAAAACCGATGTTTTGGGCCCTGAATTTTGCTCTTTGGCGTATGCTCATCGCATAGAGATTTTCTTGCCCGACAGAGACCGTCCCGCTGGTTGGCCGTAGCATACCCCCAATAGTCATTAGCAACGTTGTTTTTCCGCTTCCACTGGGCCCACGAATAACTACAAATTCACCTTTTTTTACTTGAAGGTTAATACCATCCAGGGCCTTGACGTTGCCTTTGCGAGTTCGGTAGGTCTTTATCACATTTTCGAGACAAACCATATCTAATCCTGTTCAGCCTATCAGGGTATCAGGTTATCAGGTTTCCTGATTTTCTGAGCTCCTGAAATCCTGATATCCTGCATCCCCTGCCTTCGCAGGGGCGGAGCCTGGTATCCTGATGACCTGATTTCCTTTCCGGGTTTTCTGTATCCTGATATTCACACTTTTAGCTAATCATTTCTGCGTTAATCCGTGAAATTTGCGGTTATTCTTGCCTTAGCGTAAAAGCGGGGTCGTAAGTTACAGCAATCATTGCTGGGATAAAGCTGGAAACAGCAGCAAAAGCAGGTGCGGCGATAAGCGACCATATAAACAAGGACGACTCAGGCTTTATCATGGTTTTAGCTGTTATCTTGAATATATCAGGGCCAAAATTCAGAGCTAGCGCCGTCCCTATAAGGAAGCCAATAATCGCTCCGAGCAGGCCGATTATTATCGCTTTTCCCAGAAATAGCACTGTGATTTTGCCAGAGCCGTAACCGAGAGCCCGCATAATACCAATCTCTGCCTGCCTGTCCCGGACGTTCATTATCGCCAGTACTGCAATCCATACTCCACAGGCAATTAAGACAGCCGGCATGATAACGGCGAATACATTTCTTACCAACTGTCTTTGCTTGGCGCGAGCCGTCGCCATAGGCTTTATTTGAAACACCTGCGCATCTGGCAGTACCGATGCAATCTCTTTCCTCAGTATAGCTACCGGGTCGTTTGTAGGGGTAAAACAAAGACAGTCTACTGCCTGGATTTCGCTGATTTGACCGGGCAGGTTCAAAATCTCCTGTGCATCTGCAAGATTACATTGTATTCGAATATCATCACGGCCTCCCTGCTCAAACAAGCATTTGGCTATCTTCAAAGTTTTACCTTTAATCTCTACAGTATCACCCTCTTTCAGAGCAAGTTTTTCCGCCAGCATATAGCCGACATAAGCTGTGCCCGGCTGGATTGTCTGGACTATGGGAGGCTTTTTTTGCCCCGGTGCAGAGACCTCTGGTGCCAGACCGGTCAAAATCACGTCCATGCCCTGCCATGATATTTTCTTCTGTAAGACAGCCAATAGGTGGTTGTAAGAAAATCCTTTTGGGGAGGCGAGTTTTTCTAAGTACTGCTGCGGCATGGTCTTATCGGTCAGGCCGGTAAGCAAAAATTCGCTCGTATCCGTGCCATCAGGTATGATATGAAGATTGTAGCCTATGGAGAGCATTAGACGAGCTGTCTCACGTTCGCAAGCCCTGCTGGCAGTGAAAAATGATATAAATAACGCCACCGCTACCACCACTGCCAACAAGCCGAGCAGAAAATTACCTTTGCGGTGAATGATTTCTTTGAGAATAAGGCGCAAAACGGTCATAAACTTCTCCAGCCCTGCCGCAAGACGATAAACAAGCCACCGGCTATGATTAAGACCGTCAAACCAACAATGACGTATAACGGCTTTCTTAACGATGTATCATTCTCAGCTAAGACAGATTGCTCTGAAACCGAACTGACCGTTGAAAGCGAAGCAGCGTTTACATCCTGCACAGAAGAGGCTTGCTGGATTTTAGGGGTTCCCAGCCGCGATTTTTCGCGGTTAGGGTCCCCAGGAACAGATTCATCCTCACCTGTTGCAAACAGGCCGGATTCATCGCCTCCACCTAACCTATGGAAGTCAGCAGGCCTGGGATAAGAATAATAACCTCTTCTTACAATCCAGCTTATTTCCATCTTTACCATAGGATTTTCAGGATCAAATTCTAAAGTCTCGGTTGCTAACTGAAGCAATTTCTCGTCCCATTTAACCGGCAGCATGGTACCTTGTAGCCACCTCTGGTCAAGTCCGCACTCACAATCTCCACCGATGATGAAAAGGATAGAAGCCAGGTTATCTTCGGTAATTTGTTCACCTATAAACATTGGTCCGAGCCATCGAGCTCTTCCATAGAGAACAGCCGCATGGGGTTTTTTTATTTCTTCTGCAATTAGACCCAGGCTCCAAAGCAAAATCTTTTCCTGGGAAAGTGATTTCTGCTCTAAAACAATAAGAACAGGAGGATGCTCGATGGGCTTAGGCAGAAATTCCATTTGCGAACTTACCTGCTCAATGGCTGCTAAGACTGCTTGGTTTGCCTTTTTGTTTTCTTGAGCATCAACTCCTTCAATCAATAAAACCGCACCGTAGGTTTTACTGATCTGCTGGAGGATTTCCTTACGCTTTGGTGAGAAGAGGATACTATCCAGAGCTGGCTGCAACGTCTCTTGAAAGGGGCGAGGCCGTTCGGTGACAGGCACAAGCAGGGTTTGGCCGTCAGGTGAGACCAGAACAGCAACAGGGAAAGATTGTATTGACCATAAATCAAGACATTTCATTGCAGGATGCTCTTTTTGCTTCTCAACATCAATTATCTCGAACACTATGTTACTGCCCATAAAGGCAGCAGAGGATATTTCCTCGAAACTTGAAACAATATCTTGCGGTGTATCCTGATTTACAAATCCATAAAGATAATATGGTGCAATACCTAAATCGACAAAGCCTACCTCCCG
>JBHIDV010000279.1:0-4188 GCA_046760285.1 Sedimentisphaerales bacterium | reverse complement strand
GGGCAGCACTCTGCTTCTTTCTTAACTTCGCAACACGATTTGGTGCTTTCGGCTGAACAGGCTTTCGCCTGTACGGCCTGGGAAACAGTACTGGATGGGACGGCCTTAGTATCCTCGCCACCCGTGAGCAGAACGTTCCCCATCAACAGGGCTGTTGCCAGGACGACCAGGACCATCAAGGCCTTTAATACTTTCGCGGTCATCTTACTTCTCCTCAAAATATTGAAAAATCACGTTTTCTGCCCAGACAGATAACGCATTGCCCAGCAGATTCAATAAAAATAATTATACCATTTCCATAACAATAATGTTCCACAAAAGGTGGATTGAAACAAAAATATTCATAAATTTTTGAGTTTTGAGCGGTTATTTTGTCCGAACCGAGCGGAGAACGACTTACAGTGGATGAAATTAAGGGCGGGCATAGCGAAATTTTTGAGTGTTTGTTCTTGACGCACGAGGTTCTAATTGATAATTGATTATTTCAACGTATAATACGTACTCAGGGATTTTCGGTTGTCAATTGGGTTTGGACAAAAATGTTTATCTGCAAGATTTGGTTTAAGGTTGAAAGGAGTCCATTATGGCAAGAATAATTTTGACCACAACACTTATAGTCTTATTGAACATATTGGTGGGCTGTGGGACGTACGACACTGGGAGGGGCCGGCTGGTGCCAGCTCAAATTGGCTCTGGTACTGCAATCACAGAAAAGGTGTCCAGCGAGACCGATGTTGTTGAGCAGGTAGTGACCGATCGGCAGGCATATCGGCAGAGTCTTGAGATGCTCGTACAGCATTATCGCAAGGTGGGCAACAACATGAAGATGAGTTGGGCTCAAAAGGAACTGGCGGCGCTGGATACGATGCCGAAATACAGGTACATCATTGAGGCAGAGGTGGCTGGGCCTCACTTGAAAGCGAGAACTTCCATTCCGGAAGCAGATAAGCTCTACGAGGAGGCCTTGCAACTGGAAAAAGCAGCTGGACCGATACCTATTGTCAAAGCCTTTATTAAAGATGAAAATCTATTACGGCTGGCCCTGGAAAAATACAATCTATTGATAAGCAGACATCCTTCCAGCGACAAGATTGATGATGCCGCGTTCAGGGCCGGTGAGATTTATGAGTACTTCAAGGACTACACAATAGCGCTTCTGTATTACCAACGCTCCTTTCAGTGGGACCCACAGACGCCATATCCTGCCTGGTTCAGGGCGGCATTTATATTAGATAAACGTTTGCACCGCAGAGCAGAGGCCCTTCCGCTATATCAACAGGCCGTCGAGAAGGCAGGAAAGAAGTATTACGATTGGAGAGAATTTGCAGAGAGGCGGATAAGAGAGATTACTAAACCCAGGGAAGGTAGTCAACAACGTTAACCAAGGATAGAAACATACTTTTTCGCCATAGAATCTGGGGCCTGGCAGCAATCAGGCCCTTTTTTTGATATTTCTTTACCGCCGAGAACGCGGAGGTCGCTGAGATGATAGAGAAAGAAAAATTGGACCAGATCACAAAGAGCGTTATAGGATCCGCCATTGAGGTACATCGTGCTCTTGGACCTGGCCTACTGGAGTCGGCCTATGAGGCCTGCTTGGCTTTTGAACTTGTTGAACGCGGACTAAATACAGAACAGCAAAAGCCGTTGCCCATAGTTTATCGAGATGTTAAGCTGGATTGCGGCTAACGGCTGGACCTTCTCGTCGAGAAAACAGTCATTGTTGAGATCAAAGTCGTTGATCGCTTAGCACCCATTCACAAGGCCCAATTGCTTTCCTACCTGAGACTTTCTGGCTGCAAGGTGGGTTTGCTGATAAACTTCAATGTCAAGGTTCTGAAAGACGGTGTTGTCCGTGTAGTAAATAATTTTCCTGATTCTCCGCGGTCTCTGCGTTCTCTGCGGTAAAAAGATACCTAAAAAATGCTGTCGGAGTTTGAGAAAAAGATAGCCGATTTTATAAAAGCACACGTACTTTTCGGCCCGGCAGACAGGGTTCTGTTAGCTATTTCCGGTGGAGCCGATTCCATCGCTCTTCTATATGTAATGCGACAGCTATTGACCCATAAAGTGCTGAAGGTCGAGTTGCTTTGCGCCCATATAAATCATCAGCTACGAGGGAGGGAGGCTAATTTGGATGAAGATTTTGTTACGGCAGAAGCAGCCAAATTGAAATTACCCTTAATGACAAAACGGCTGGACGTTCGAGGGTTTGCCCGCGGCCATAAATTGTCGATTGAGACAGCCGCTCGGAGATTGCGCATCGAAGCTCTGCTTGATATGGCCAGGGTCAATAGCTGCTGCTGTATAGCAACGGGGCATCAAAAAAACGATAATGCTGAGACCATCCTGCATCGGCTCACTCGTGGAACAGGCTTTCGCGGCTTGGGTGGTATCTGGCCGATGCGAACATTTAACAACAGAATTAAATTTGTAAGGCCGTTGCTGTGTGTCACGCGCAATGAAATTATTGAGTATTTACAACAGCGAAATCTCCAATGGCGGGCAGACCATACAAACGCCGATTGCACATATAGACGTAACTACATTCGCCATCGGCTGCTTCCGCAATTACAACAAAAGTGCAATAACTCTATCGTGGAGCAATTGTTTGGTTTATCTCAGTCTGCTCAGCGATTTTATGGCTTGGTTTGCAGTCGCGCAGAAGATGTGTGGCCGAAGCTAATCGATTCTGCTGGTGATAAGGTGGTAATGAATCTGGGAAAATTTCTATTGGAGCCGCCCGCCATAAAAGTAGAGCTTATTCGGCGAAGCTTGACCGCCATCGGCAGCGGCGAGAGAGATTTAACTCAAAAGCACTATGAGAAGATATTACGACTGGCCGAACAAAATGTTAGTGGCAAAAAAATCGAGCTGCCGGGCAGGTTCACAGTTCAGCGCGAATATGGAAATTTGATTTTTGCTCGTGTATCCGTCGCCGTATCGGCGACGGCTAAACATACAGAAGTGAAAATTCCAGGAGCAATAAAGTTCGGCAGTTATTCAATTGAGGCAACTGTGCTCGATGCTGGATGCTCCGCCGTAAGGCGTCCTGTGGAGATACTGGATACTCGTAGGAAAACGAAATCGAAAATCCAGTTTATGGAGTATTTTGACCTGGATAAAGTTAAACTGCCTTTATTTGTTCGTTTTCGGCAGGCTGGTGACAAGTTTTGGCCTTTAGGTCTGCCAGCAGAGAAAAAGGTGGGCAAATTTCTGACCGCCCAGAAAGTACCGCAGCAAATACGTAAAAAACTTCTTATTGTCACTGACAGCGAAAAGACAATCTGGGTTTGGCCGATTCGAATAAGTGAGCAAGCCAGGATTACCAGCAGGACCCGGAGAATTCTTCAATTGCAAATAACCGATGCTAACTCAGCAAAGGCAAACTAAATAATTTCGCGGCGGCAGTACTCTAAGCAGTTAGAGATAGCAAAGTACATCGTACCCCCCCAGGGACAATTCATCTCGCGTTATGTAATCAAGTCCCAGCCAGTCTAACATTACTGGCGGCAACCTCGCAAGCTCCAAATCCATCTTCGCACGACATTCTTTTATTATCTACCATGGGATTTTGTAGTCCTTGTCGCTGTTGACTCTCACCAGATTGTACCGAGCTTGATAACTGGCCACTGTTCTGTGAAAATCCTTTATACCTTTGCTATATTTGCTATAATCGACAGTACTGAAATAATACCAAAGAAAACCTCCCAGCCGATTGCTTTGCTTGGTTTTTTTGCTGCTGGCTCACCTTGCTCTTCGCCGGGTATCGGCTGCGATGGCTACGGCCCTGTTGGCTCTGATAAATTACTGTTCTGCTCAAAATCCATAATAAGCTCTTTCCCAAAATCACCGGCGATATCGTAAAATGCACAAATACAACTGCCAATCTTCAATGATTACATGGTCAACAAACTAATTATTCATCTATGAAAGTCGTTAGGTATTTTTGACTGTTCTGGACACATCTGATGATTCGTTCAGCGTACTTACATGTCTGGCCTGACCAAAGCCAAACAATGATTTTTTCGATTTTGGCGTCATCTAATCTACGCCAATCGCCAAAACACAAATCTTGCGGCAGATCATATTCCTGCGCTCTTTCCAACAGTACAGCGATACCAGCCAATGCTGCTAAAGCCATATTCTTTGGCTCAATGTCATATTCTAACGCCAGTTGCATCGTTC
>JBHIDV010000278.1:0-4204 GCA_046760285.1 Sedimentisphaerales bacterium | reverse complement strand
AAGCAGTAAAAAATTCGTTTGGGGGGCCCCAGAAAGGAACGTTGGAATGCATAGTAACGCTGAAGTGAAGGGGGCTCCCCAAACGCAAAAGCTTGCGTTTGGGGGCTCCAAATCTGTACAAGACTCCGGCAGCGTGCTTTATGTCTTCTTAGTTTGTGTTGTAGCTGCTTTGGGAGGGCTGTTGTTCGGGTATGACACTGGCGTGATATCAGGTGCTATCGGGCCGCTGGAAGCCCGCTTTAATCTGGCCCCCAAAGGGGTCGGCTGGGCAGCATCCTGTGCGCTGATGGGCTGTATATTCGGTGCTGCCTTTGCCGGAACTATTAGCGACCATATCGGCAGAAAAAAGGTTTTGATAATCTCCGCGGTGTTTTTCCTGGTCTCAGCCCTCGGCACTGCCCTGCCGAGAAATTTAACCGAATTCATTATTTTTCGATTCATAGGCGGCTTAGGGGTAGGAGCTGCGTCCCTGACATCACCTATGTACATCGCGGAGATTTCACCGGCACGCATCAGAGGACGGATGGTTTCAGTCAATCAATTCGCCATCGTATCCGGCTTTCTCGTGGTCTATTTTGTCAATTACTTTATCGCTCTGGGACGCGAAGAAGCCTGGATTGTGCAAAGCGGGTGGCGCTGGATGTTTGGCTCAGAGTCGATTCCCGCTGCCCTGCTGTTAGTGCTGGCATTTTTTGTCCCCGAAAGTCCCCGATGGCTTACCAAGCAAAACCGCGAGGAAGAAGCCCGTGATATTCTAAAGACGGTGTCCGGACAACAATTTGCACAGAAGGAGCTGGTGGCAATAAAAGATGCTATTGCTCACGAGAGCGGCTCAGTTGCCCAGTTGTTTCAGATGGGAATGAGAATTGTTCTGACCATTGGTATTGTGCTTGCGGTCCTGCAGCAGGTGACAGGAATTAATGCGGTTCTGTATTACGCACCAGAAATTTTCAAAAATTTGGGCTCCAAGACAGAAGCGGCACTTCTTCAAACGGTAGTGGTTGGTACGGTCAATATCGGCTTTACCGTTATCGCTATCTGGACCGTTGACCGTCTTGGTCGCAAGCCCTTGATGCTAATCGGGGCCAGTGGAATGGGCCTGACTCTGCTTTCTCTGGGGCTGGCCTTTTACTTCAATCAAACGTCCCTTTGGGTGCTGTTATTTGTTCTGGCCTACATCGGCTGTTTTGCCATGTCTCTGGGGCCGGTCACCTGGGTAATTCTGTCGGAAATCTTTCCGACGCGGATTCGCGGCCGGGCGATGGCAATTGCCACCGTCATTCTCTGGATATCCTGCTTTCTGGTATCGCAGACATTTCCGATGATGGATAAAAACAAATGGCTGGTTGAAAAGTTCCATCATGGCTTTTCTTTCTGGGTGTACGCAGTATTTTGCGCGGTTTCGGTGCTCTTTGTCTGGCTGTTCGTGCCCGAAACCAAAGGTAAAAGCCTGGAAGAGATAGAAAAACACTGGATACTATAAACTGGTAACTGGTAAATTTCAACTGGTTAAATAATTACCAATTACCAATAACCAAATTATTTAGAAAAGGAGCAGTTAAGATGGAAACCTCGAAGCTAACCAGGACTCTTGTATTGTCGCTGTTGTTTTGTGTGTATGAAGCACCGGCATTAGGAACGACCATCTGCTCGGTCACCAGCGCGCCGGCGATTATCTACAAAGGTGGCAAGCTGTATCAAACCGTGCAGGTGGAGGTGCTTAACTTTGACGGGGGTCCCGGCAAAGAGGCCGACGCAAAAATTAACATCACCGGTGCTGAGCCGGTGCAACTCAAACTCCGGCCCGGACGGCACACAACGGAAGTGTTCGTTCCGCCCGTCGGAACCGAATCGGAAGTCACAGTTACGGTCGAGGCTGCTGGCAAGACCCTCACCAGTCGCAAGCTGCTCATTAAGCCGGTCCGCAGGTGGGAGGTGTACTTGCTGCATCACTCCCATGTGGACATCGGTTACACGCACGTTCAAACGGATGTCGAACGCAAGCACTGGGAGTATTTCAAGCAGGTCATTGAGCTGGCCCGCCAGACGGCTGATTACCCGGCTGGGTCGCGGTTCAAATGGAACGTTGAGGTTCTGTGGGCGGTGGATAGCTACCTGAAGCAGGCCCCGCCACAGGCCCGCAAAGCCTTCATCGACGCGGTAAAGAAGGGCCAGATAGGACTGGACGCCCTCTATGGCAATGAGTTGACGGCTCTATGCCGACCAGAAGAGCTTATTCGGCTGGTAGATTACGCCAGAAAGTTAAGACAGCAGTACGATTTAACAATTGACTCGGCTATGATTACTGATGTGCCAGGATACACCTGGGGCATCGTGCCGGTACTGGCACAAAGCGGCGTGAAGTATTTCTCGATCGGGCCCAACCGTGGGCACCGCATTGGCTATACGCTATCGAGTTGGGGTGATAAGCCTTTCTATTGGGTCTCACCTTGTGGAAAACGCCGTATCCTCTGTTGGGTAGCTGGTGAGGGATACTCGCTTTTTCACCGTGGGCGTCTGGATGGTGAGAGACTCTTCGAGTACCTTAAGCGTTTGGAGGAGTCGAAATATCCTTATGATATAGTGCAGGTTCGCTACTCAATTGGCGGGGACAACGGCCCACCAGACCCAAAACTGAGCGAATTTGTCAAGAACTGGAACGCAAAGTACGCCTATCCTAAGCTGGTAGTGGCCACCACGAGTGAGATGTTCCGTGAGTTCGAGCGCCGATATGGCCGCCAGATACCCGAGGCCAGCGGCGATTTTACTCCGTACTGGGAAGACGGTGCCGGCTCATCGTCGCGTGAGACGGCGATGAACCGGGCTGCCGCCGAACGTTTGGTCCAGGCCGAGACCTTGTGGGCAATGCTTGACCCTGCAGGTTACCCCGTCGATGATTTCTATGCCGCATGGCGCAACGTTATACTCTATGACGAACACACCTGGGGCGCGCACTGCAGCATCAGTCAGCCAGAGAGCGATTTCACCAAGGCCCAGTGGAAGATTAAGCAGGCCTTTGCCCTCGATGCAGACAGCCAATCGCGAAAGCTCCTTAACGACGCGTTGGCCCAGCACCGAAGCTCTGCAAAGAAAGTAACGGGGACCCCAGTGACGGCCATCGATGTGTTCAACACGTGCTCCTGGTCCCGGACTGACCTAGTCGTCTTGCCGAGGGACCTGGCCACCCAAGGTGACATTGTCAAAGACCACGATGGCAAAACTGTCTGCTCGCAACGGCTCTCCACGGGCGAACTGGCCTTCCTTGCACAAGATGTCCCGCCATTTGCCACAAAGCGATTTACTTTCCACGTTGGCCAGGCTCGCGCATTGGGCAATGCCACAGCTACGAACGCAGAACTCTGTAACGGCCAGATTGCCTTGACCGTTGATAGAAATACCGGCGCGATTGTGAGCTTAAAGTACAAGAAAATAAAAGTCGACCTGGTGAACCGCAAGAGCGAACTGGGACTCAATGATTATTTCTACGTGGCTGGCAGAGACCCAAAGCAGCCGCAGCGCAATGGGCCGGTCAAAATAAGTATTAAGGAGCATGGGCCAGTGGTCGCGTCGCTGCTGATCGAATCTGGCGCCCCCGGCTGTCATAAGCTCACACGTGAGGTGCGTGTTGTCGATGGCCTCGACCGTGTGGACATCATCAACGTCATTGACAAACAGAAGATATACAAACCGGAAGCAGTACACCTGGCCTTTGCCTTCAACGTGCCAGAAGGCGTGATGCGAATGGACATACCCTGGGCTATCGTCCGGCCGGAAGTGGACCAACTGCCCGGCGCCTGTAAAAACTATTTCACCGCTGGCCGATGGGTCGATGTGTCCAATGAGGATTACGGCGTTACATGGGCGGCTGTCGACGCACCACTGATCGAAGTCGGCGCGATTACCTGCGACCCCAGGGCTGTTGGATGGCTCAAACACATCGAGCCATCAGCGACGCTATATTCCTATGTGATGAACAACTACTGGGAGACTAATTATAAGGCAGCTCAAGAAGGTCCGACAACATTCCGTTTTTCGATCAAGCCCCACGGCCGGTTCGATTCTGGTGAGGCGGCAAGATTTGGTGTCGAGCGCAGCCAGCCTCTTATAGTTGTGCCGGTTGATAAAAAGGCTCCGGTTCGACGTTGGGGTCCCCAAACGAATTTTTTACTGCTTGCAGTAAAAAATACCTGTATTTTTCGCTGGG
>JBHIDV010000277.1:0-4206 GCA_046760285.1 Sedimentisphaerales bacterium | reverse complement strand
GAACCAGCCGGCTACCACACCACGTTTGATGATGTTTTCTCTATTTCAGATGGCCCAGCAGCCGTTAATCCCAGCCCTGCCGATGGCGCAACAGACGTGTCCATAGTTGCTGACCTTAGCTGGGTAGAAGCCGCTTTTGCGACCGCACGTGATTTATGGTTCGGCAAGAAGGGAGCAGTGCAGAAGGTTGACCCGGCGCCTGCAGGTACTACCTTTGACCCCGGCACTCTTGAATTCGGCGAAACTTACGAGTGGAGGATAGATGAAATCGGCCCGGCCAGCACGGTCACAGGCCATACCTGGACCTTCAGAACGGGCAGGTGCCTGGTGGTGGACGATTTCGAGTCCTATAGCGACGATACGGCTATAGAATCTAAGTGGCCTCACAATGTTCCACCTACCCCATTCGCACCGTATCACTATGTTTTTCTTGAGACCGGCAGAGTAAGCCAGGGCGGCAAGTCTATGCGCCTTGAATACCAGAATCAGTATGAGCCGTTCTTGACCGAGGCTACCTTAACATTTGACAGCCCTCAGGATTGGACCATAGCCGGTGTCAACACATTATCGCTGTTTTTCAGCGGTGAAGACGACAATGTTGAGCAACCTATGTACGTCAAGCTGTCCGATGCCGCTGGCAATACGAGCACTGTTGTGCATCCTTACACCTATGCAGTCCAATCAGAGTTCTGGCGCTCGTGGGAAATCGCTCTTGAGCAATTCAGTAACGGCGGCGTAAACCTGGCTGCTATCACCAAGATTGCTATCGGCATTGGCGATGGAACCAATTCTGGTCAGGAGTTGGAGGATCGCGACAGCGTGTACATTGACCACATCAGGCTCTGTCCACCTCCGTCGGAAACTCGGTAAGGCCCACGTCCATTGCCCATCATCTATCGTCCGGGCCGCGCACCAATTGTGCCACGTTGCCAGATTCACGTGCTGGCGGGACGTAGGCCGCGATGCAAGTTCAATTGGTGCGGGGCGCGGACGAAGACTACATAAAAGATTAGTTATGAAAAACTTTATCGCTCTTATAATGCTGCAATTGTTGATTATGCCGGGGCAGGGGTTTGGGCAGTCTGTACATATCAGTTCCGAAGCGATTGTGCCGGCCAGCCCCCGCAGTCATTACAGTCGGTATGTAAACTGGCGTCCGGCAGACGGCGAAACAGTCCAGCTAAATCCCCCACGGATGAGTTGGCCATATTGGCCGGGTCAGCCCAGTAATTTCCGCGATGCCCTGCATACGTTTAATCTCCAAATATCGTCGAATCCGGATTGCTCAAATCCTGTGGTAAACATTACCTGCCCCTACAATTTCTACAACACTCTGCCGGCTTTAGTCAAAGACCCGAGCCAAGGGCAGAATCGCTGGTACTGGCGCGTAGGTTATGACGTTGGACCCGGCCGGGTACAATGGAGCGAAATCCGTTCGTTCATTATCTCCGAGGATGCAGTGCTCTGGGATCGTTCGGCATTAGCTGACATCGACCTGGCTCGGCTCGGGCATCCTCGCATCCTGTTCAACGCCGAGAATATAAATCGCATCCGCCAATTGGCCCAAACGGACGCTGGCTCGAAAGCTGCTCTACAGTTCATGCGTCGTCAGGCAGACCAGATCATGCGAAAGCGTTGGTGGAGTGACTTTCCTGCAACCGATCGCGCAGCCGAACCCAAACAGCAGTTCTACACCATCGCCCGCGATTTGGCGACGGTGTGTTTTGTCTGGCGAATGACCGGCGATGACCGCTATGCCGGAGTAAAATCTCGTGCCGTGATCTGGGCGAGCTATCCACCCGGCGGTCGGGCCTCACCAGAAGGTTTGGGAGGCGATGGCAACGAAGATGCCACCCAGGGCAATGAATTCTTGGCACTGCTGTTTGACTGGCTTTATCCTGACCTTACTTTGACAGAACGACAGATCATGATCGACTCTCTCGAATGGCGCATCGACCACATTATGAACAACTTCTCGTGGAAAAACCGAAATCGCAGAGATAGAGAAACAGGTCAGCCTCTGGTAAGGGCCGGTGGGATGTCCGGGATGGTCAGTAGTCATGGTTACGAAGCCGCAATGGACACCGCGGTATGTGGTCTGGCACTTTACGAACACAGCCAGGTTGGCCGTGAATGGTTCGACCTAATCCTCAATTATTTGCTCGGAATAACCTGCGGACACGGTTTCGATGAGGCGTGGAATGAAGGCGCCGGCTACGGGACATCAAAATGCAAGTGGTTAATGAATGCTACAATTTATTTTGATACGGCACTACCTCAAGCCCATCTCGGACGTAATCCCTACTATACACGTGTCGGCGAATTTTTCCGTCGCATCATTCCGGTTGGTATGAACCATCATGCCTGGGGCAATCAGGCAAATGCTTCCCGCCACAATCACCTGGCCCACTTTCGCAAATTAGCCTACTTAACCGGTGACGGCTGCTTCCTGCTGAATTGGCAGCAATACGGCGGCGAAGAGTTCTCCACATTCCGTCCCTGGATCGAATACGTACTGCCTGCCTATTATGATGAGCCCCAGCCCGAACCAGAGAACGATACCGTTGGTCTGTTTCCCATCGCCGGTTGGGGCATGGCTGCCACCGGTCCTCCGAGCTTACGCTCCACCTACGAGAACGGCCTGGGTGTTATCTTTCAGTGTCGTCCTCGCGGCGGCTACGGCCACTCATTCAACTCCGATGGGTCTTTCCAACTGCACGCTTACGGACAAATGCTGAACCATGGTGGCGGCAGTTCGGCCAATCGTGATGCGTATGCGTTCCACACTATGAGTCATAACACCATCCTGGTGGACGGCCTGGGACAGGCACAACCGTCAAGCGGCCAGCTCTATCCCACCTACGGACGCATCGCTGCCTTTTCGCGCGGCGAAGACTACGTCTATTTCGCCGGTGACGCCACGCTCTGCTATCCTCGCACGCCGGGCAAATATTCGCGATGGTCGCTGCCTTTGGGCGACGTATATCAGAAAAGAGCCTTGCCCTATCTGGAGTACTTCATCCGGCATATCCTGTTTTTGCGTGGCCGATATTTCGTAATTTATGACGACCTGAGTTGCTCTGAAGCCGCCACTTATACCTGGCTGTATCATATTTTACCGCAAGAGCCATTTCACTTTGATGAAAGCACCTTCACCATTGATTATGCGGTGGGTGATGTAGGGGTGCGTCTGCGACATATAGCCCATCCTGAAAAGCTCGACCTTGATGACCGTATGGGGATGGAAGCTTTCGTGAATCCATTCACCGGTGAAGATTATCGTCAATGGCGAAGAGGCGATATCCTTTGCGCCCATAATCTGTGGATTAGCAATACCGTGGCCACCCAGCAGTGGCGTTTCCTTGTGGTCATCTATCCTGCACCCGCCTTCGGCGGGTCAGAGACGATTGCCGTTATTGAGCGTCTCGATGATTTCACCGTCCGTGTGGCGGAGGATGTCATCAGTTTCAGCCCTAATTCGCCGTACGCCCGGAACGCAGATTTTGTCGTGGATGTACCGGCGATACGCCCCCAGTAAAGCGTCCCCGCTTCCGCGGGGATAAATTAGCCACGAATTAACACAAAAAGACACAAATAGGGACAAATAATAAATTAGTGCGAATTCGTAAAAATTCGTGGAAAAAAACAAATTCCTATACAATCCAGTTGATACTGCTTTTGGGCCTCTTGTAGGCGATTAACCAAATTGGCGGCCATTCGTGGCTAAAAACAAATCCTGTTATCGTTATCCTGTCTCAAAATTTTATTTGCAAAAAGTTTCTTGGTTTGTATAATTATTTTTATGAGTGAACTGTACTCAATTCGTAATTTCTTTAAGGCTGTTTTTAGCCTTAGCACTCTGCTATTGCGCCGCCTGCCCCCGCGTCTCACGATGCAAGACGTGGCGGCGGGCAAGGCGCAATAGTCCATCCACACAAAAAATCCATTGTAAACCTTATTTCTAAATAATTGACAAGATGTACAGGATTCATCCTGTTTATCCTGTCTAATTTTTCGTAAACTTGTGCCTGCGAAAGCAGGTATTCGTAGCAATTTAATCCTGATTACGGCATAATTAGCAAGATTTTAGGGCCACGAAGACACAAAGAAAATAAAAGTTAGATTTGGTTGTAGAAGCTGGTTTGTCGTTCTCGAAACTGGTATCGAAACTCGAAGCTGGCCACTGGAAGCTGGATAAAGACGAGC
>JBHIDV010000276.1:0-4236 GCA_046760285.1 Sedimentisphaerales bacterium | reverse complement strand
CCGGCCTATTGTTGGCTTCGCAGAGAAAGGACAAAAGACCGCGACTGCAAATCCCACTACTATGCAAACAATTGTCAGATAACGAGACATGGCGCTATTCCTTAATTTAACGTGTTAGCCCTTGAGTGTTTCGATTGCTTGCTGGAGGCTTGCTCCTTCGTGGACCATTTTACTCAAAGCCTCGACCATTTTGTCCGGCTTTTTATGCTGGAAGGCATTTCGGCCAATTGATACACCCATAGCACCAGCTTTAAGGGCGCCGTCCACCATCTTGAAGATATCCTCATCACTACCCATTTTCGCTCCACCAGCTATTACTACCGGCACGGGACAGCCTTGCACAACCTCTTTGAAGCTGTCAACACTGCCGGTATAATTGACTTTGACGATGTCGGCACCGAGTTCGGCTCCAACCCTTGCAGCGTGCTTGACGTTATTAACATCGTATTCATCCTTAATCTTTGGCCCACGAGTGTACATCATCGCCACCAGCGGCATCTGCCACTCCAGACAGCTTTCGCTAACATATCCTAATTGGTGTAGCATTTCCTTATCGGTCGGAGCACCAAGATTTACATGTACAGAGACCGCATCGGCACCGAGTTTCATCGCTTCTTCAACAGTGCAGACCAGCTCCTTAGCGTTCGGGTCGGGACTTAGCGATGTCCCTGCGGACAGATGAATTATCAGGCCGACATCTTTGCCTTTGCCTCTATGGCCTGCGCGCACCATCCCTTTGTGCATCAGGATGGCATTTGCTCCGCCGGCCACGACTTTACTTACCGTCGTTTTCATATCCGCCAGGCCCTCGATGGGACCTACCGTGACGCCGTGGTCCATAGGAATAATTACGGTCTTTTGAGAATTTCGGTCGATTATTCTTTCCAACCTTATCTTTTTGCCTATCATGGTTATACCTCCAATCGCAATTTTATCGTTACAATCTACCGAAAGCTATCTGAAACGCAAGAAAAAAACACCGAAGACGTCCGTCGATTTATTTTAGGAATTAGACTCACTGCGGAGCTACTCAACACCTGCCAACCAGTTATCGGCAAATGCAGCCAGGTCCAGCATATCGATAAGATTATCAGCGGGACTGCTAATATCGCAGGCAGGATTCCATTGGACATCTGAAGGCTTGGTCAGCCAGGATGAGGCTAAGATAGCAAAATCTACAATATCAACGTCACTGTCCCGGTCGAAGTCGCCGACGAGAATTCCCACAAAATTAATTTCCCATCTATTTCCTGATGTACGGGATAGGTCACGTGAAGTACCGGTTGTCACGGTCTGGTCAGTAAACAGGTAGCCTGGCTTCGTTACGCCTACGGTGTATGTTGTTGCCGAGGGGATCTTCGCCAGGGCATAAATGCCGTTGGCGCCGGTTGTGGCATTGTACGGCTCGCCGCCGCCTTCTGCTGTTACCGTGGCTCCACTAATCGGATTTCCAAACACATCGGTGACCAAGCCACTGATTATCTCGCCAGTGCCCGAGACAAAAATGTTATACACACATGCCATAACCGACGTGTACATGTAGCGTGCTTCGACATTCGGCAGATTGTACCATGCATCATCGCTACCAGCCCAGCCCATATTAAGGTGGTGGTATAGCGTTGAAGCGTTGTAGCCATACCCGTCGCACAGAACGGCGTGTCCGCCTTTTTCGCGCAAGAGGCCGAGTATAACAGGCGCGCCGCAGTCGAGATTCGGATTAACCATGCTGATTAAAGCTGGCCCTATATTATGACCATCATTATGGCCCTTGATGGCGTTTTCATACTTGAAGATGGTGGTCAGCGCATCTTTAGCTATGAGCATATCGGCGCTGGCACCATCGGAACGATAAGCTGTGTTGACAGAAACACCCGCATCATAACAAAGTGCTCCTATGGCTCTGCGCTGCGTCTCGGTGGTGTTGCAATCGGGCACCAGGGCCATATCGCTCCAAATATATGCTCCGCCGAATTGATCACCGCCCAGAGTAAATGCCCTTTGCTCACTGCCATCGACCTTGATTGTAAACTCGTGTAGGCCTACGCCTGTAGTGGGGTGCTGATGGTAGCGCATCAATTGGGCCATAGCGGTGGCGACACAACCAGAAGGGTAATTGTTTGGGGTGTAATAATTATAGCAATATTGGCCACAGACGTTACGCTGCGACCACTTGCTCTTCACTAATGGAGCCACGCGCAGGTCAGAAACTGAGGATAGGCCCATGGCGGTAAAGCGACCCTCGGAAACCTCCGCCAGGCTAATAAATTGGTGCCACTTGCTCTGAGCGTCACGAATAGTTGATGCTTTGACTCGAAGGCCATGGTTGGCGCGAACTGCTGTGACTCGCCCATTTAGGTCTGGCCTTACTAACGCTGCCAGGGGGTTCTGCAGTGTCGGATTATAGGTGCCGTCATCAGCAAAACCAATGATCGGCTCAACCAAATCATCAGCCGGTACAATCACAAATCCCGAGGGGTGCAAATAGACGATATAGTAAATCGGCTCACCATGGTCATCGGTGAATGTCTCGACCTTCGTCACCTGCTGGCCGATGGTTGTACTGAGCGGTCGGGCATCGGCTTTGAGCCAGCCTGTCACGACCTTTTCAGCCTGCTGCGACGTTGTCAACCGAGCCCATACCTGGCTGCGGCCGATGTGCAGCATTGCCAAAACAGTTGCGAAAACAATGCTTCTGCGTGTTATTTTCTCATTCCTCATCTAAAAAAGAAGGTAAGCGTTCACCATATTTCGAGTAATTCAAGTTAACTTTTGTCTCTGTCCGATAATAGCTGTATGGACAAAGACGCATACATAAAGCAACTGGAAAACGAAATTGTTAAATTGAAAAAGCGTATCGAAGAGCTTGAACGGCTCTTGGGAATGAACTCGAAAAATTCGTCCAAACCGCCGTCCTCCGATCCGCCCGGAATGTCCATTGTACTGCCAAAGCAAAGGCGTAAAAAACGCGGGGCAAAGAATGGCCATCAGCCGCATTTGAGAAAGTTGTTTCCGCTGAAGAACGTTACGCACCTTATCCAACTTAAGCCGCAAGTTTGCCGCTGTGGCAGCACAAACCTTGAAAAAACCGGCGAACAGCCTTTGCGTCATCAGATTGTTGATATACCGCCCATTGAGCCGCAAGTTACCGAGTATATGCAACCCATATTTCGTTGCAAAGACTGCGGAGGGATTGTCTATGAGCCTTTGCCAGATGAAGTCAAACGCAAACACTTCGGCCCGGGCATATTGGCACTGGTGGCGATTCTGACCGGTATGCTCAACACCAGCAAGCGCAAGGCATTGGCGATGATAAACGAGGTATTCTCGGTACCGATGAGTCTGGGTGGCCTGAGTAATTGTGAGGCTCAACTGGCCGAGGCATTGGAACATCCATATAATCAAACGATCGAGTATATTAGAGGGCAGGACATAGCATACGCCGACGAGACCGGCTGGCGAAGAGGTAATCGTCAGCGAGGCTGGCTTTGGGCGGTGTGTTGCACCAGCGCCGCAGCTTTTATGGTTCATGCCCAGCGAGGACAGAAGGCGGCTAAAAAGTTGCTGGGCGCATTCTGTGGCACGCTGGTAAGTGATCGCTGGGCCGGATATAATTTCTTTTTGGGCGTTCGCCAGATATGCTGGGCGCATCTGAAGCGGGATTTTTTGGCCATCAGCCAGGCCAAAGGTGCGATAGGAGCGATAGGCCAAGAGCTTTACGGTTTGGCCAAGAAGATATTGAAGCTGCGAAAGCGGGTTCGTGACGGAACATTGCAATGGCAGACTTTTCAAAAACGGATGAAACCATTGACCAAGCGTGTGGAGGAGCTTCTTGAACAAGGAGCTTGTGGCCAGGGCAAATTGCCCCGCAAATGCCGCAGGATTATTAAACATCGTAAGCATCTTTGGACATTTGTGCATGATCAACGAGTAGAGCCGACTAACAATATTGCTGAGCGTATTGAGCGGCAGGGTGTTTTGTGGCGTAAGAGCAGCTTTGGCAGCCAGAGCGAACGAGGTGCTCGTTATGTAGAGCGTATATTGACAGCATGCGCAACCTGCCGTTTGCAAGGTCGAAGCGTTATTGAGTATTTGCGTGAAGCGTGTCGTTGTCATTTGGATGGCATTCCTGCTCCATCGTTAATAAAAACAGCAGGCTATTTATCTAAAACTGCCTGAACGCTTACCATTATTACAATTAAGCCAGCCACAAAAACTTAAGCATTCGAATTGAATTTT
>JBHIDV010000275.1:0-4244 GCA_046760285.1 Sedimentisphaerales bacterium | reverse complement strand
GGTTGTACGCTGCAAGCTTCCTCGCCTTTCAGTGTCACGGACACCGAGCCCGACCCACAAACATTGACCAGACCGGCCCGCTTTCCCCCCGCGGGTGTAGCAAAAGTGGGAATATCTGACGGCAGAATTACCATTGCCGGTCGGCCTTTTACCGGCGATAAGCTGATTGCGCAGCCCGATGACCCGCATATTTTTAATCTGAACGGCGACAATTACCGAGGTAAATTAGAATTCAGAATCAATCCTGATGGGAGCAGCTTTGATGTTATTAATCTTGTTCCACTGGAGCCATATTTAGCTGGCGTAGTTGGTGCGGAGATGCCCGATTACTGGGAACCGGAGGCACTAAAGGCTCAGGCGATCGCCGCCAGAACCTACTGTCTATACATCAAGAACCGCTTTGGCAATAACCGCCATTGGGATGTCACCAAAACTCAGGCGAATCAGGTTTACCTCGGCGTAAAAGCTGAATCAGCCCCTGTCTGGAGTGCTGTTAATGACACCTATGGCCAAGTCTTGGTCTGCAAGCATCCTAACGGCAACGAAGATATCTTTCCTACTTACTACAGCTCGATTTGTGGTGGCCACACCGAAAACGGTGAGAACGTATTTGGCGATTCTTTTGAACCGCTGGTTGGAGTGGCGTGTCCCTACTGCAAAGATGTGGCAAAAATCAGCCTGTTTTTCTGGCCTATGGCCCAGTTCGATAAGGCTACCGTTCAAACCAAACTATTCCAGAAGTATCCTCGACTTCGTCGGCTCGGAGAAATCACTAATATTATGGAAGCCGAAAAAAGTGACTATGGAAGGTTTTCCCGCTTGACCAAAGTCAAACTGGTAGGGTCGGCTGATAAAAGTGATTTTTTGCGGGCGGAAGACTTACGCCTTACCATCGACCCGACCGGCCGAAAAATAAAAAGCACTATCTGCAGGATTGTTGAATGGAATAATAAGTGGGCGTTTTTAGCCGGCAGAGGTTGGGGCCACGGCGTAGGAATGTGCCAATGCGGCGCGCAAGGTCTGGCCAGACAGGGCAAAACTGCAATTGAGATACTTTACTATTATTACCCCAACTCCAAGATGGTAAGAGTCTATTAAAATGATTAACTTCGAAGTTCTGCATATAGATCGTAACTGCCCAGCCCGACAAGGAGTATTAACTACCGCTCACGGCAAAGTCGAAACCCCTGCTTTTCTGCCGGTCGGCACCGCTGGCGCGGTAAAGGGCATCACGCCACAACAACTCCGGGAAATCGGCACCGATATTATCTTAGCCAATACCTACCATTTGATGTTGCGGCCAGGCGTTGACGTTATCGAAAAGCTGGGTGGACTGCACAAATTTATGGCCTGGAATGGGCCGATACTCACTGACAGCGGCGGATATCAAATCTTTTCCCTCAATCCGCTGAATAAGGTCGATGATGACGGCGTTGAATTTACCAGCCACGTAGATGGGACAAAAATATACCTCGATGCCGAAACCACTATAAAAATCCAAAATCGGCTGGCTGGCGATATAATAATGTGTCTCGACCAATGTACACCTTTTCCTGCTGACCAGCAGCAATTAAGAAAAGCTGTAGAAAGAACTATTCGCTGGGCAAAGCTTGCAAAACAAGCGCATACCAATTCAAACCAGTTATTGTTCGCGGTCGTACAGGGAGGAATAAACCTGCAGCTTCGAACATACTGCAGCTCAGAACTTGTCAAATTAGGTTTTGACGGGTATGCTATCGGGGGATTAAGTGTAGGCGAAGGGCATGATAATATGATAAAAACGGTTAATCATACAACGCAGCTTTTGCCCGAGGACTTACCCCGCTATCTAATGGGCGTGGGAACTGAAGCCGACATCATTGCCGCGGTCAGGGCTGGCGTGGATATGTTTGATTGCGTCCTGCCCACCCGAAACGGACGCAATGCCTTCGCTTTCACTGAAAATGGGCCAGTCCGGTTGAGAAACAACGTCCATATAGAGGACCGTAGTCCCATCGAGGCCGGCTGTGATTGTTATTGCTGTAAAAATTTCAGCCGAGCGGCGCTGCGACATTTCTTCAACTGCGGAGAAATGCTCGGCCCAATCTTAGTCTGCCTGCATAACCTAAGATATTACCAGAGACTGATGGCTAAAATAAGGCTGACCCTAAAAAGGAATGAATTTTCGACCTGGGCCATGAAAGCGAAAAACGTAAAGCAAAAAACGTAAAACTTATGTCGTCGGTCGTGTGTTGAGATACCACATACGATATGCGAAAGGAAATAAAATGAATAATCTATGGATATTAGCTCAAGTTGAAGGCAGGCAAGCCCCTTCCCGCATTCCTTCGGAGCCGGTCACTGAAGAAGGTCAAGCAACAACAGTCGTGCCCGACGCCAATGCTCCACCGGTAGCTCCGCAACCAAGACCTTTCGGAGGCTTCTCATGGCTTTTTATTGGTTTGATGTTCATCTTGATGTACTTTCTGCTTTTCAGAGGACCTCAAAAACAAAAACAGCAGCACAAAAAGATGGTGCAATCGCTGCAAAAGAACGACCGAGTCCGCACCATCGGCGGAATTATCGGAACCGTAGTCGATATTAAGGGTGACGAGATTACATTGAAAATCGATGAGTCTAATAATACAAAAATAAAAGTTGTTTCTTCAGCAATCGGCAAAAATTTGTCGAAAGAATAATAGTTTGCAGTTTGTAAACTGCGAACTAAATACGAAATCCGAAGCACGAAACTCGAAACAAATTCGAAATTCTAATGTTCAAATTCTCAAAACTTGTTGTTTTAGTCATTTGAATTTTGGTCATTAGATATTGTTTCGGATTTCGATATTCGAATTTCGGATTTATACGAGGTACGAGGAAAGTTATGGGCAAAAATTTAACGCTTAAAGTCGTTTTAATCATTGTTTTGGTGGCCGTGGCCGCCTTGACTTTGTACCCGCCCAGCAAAACCTTAAAGCCTGGAATCGACCTAGCAGGTGGAACCAGTCTTATCTATGAAATTGACACCCAGGGTCTGCAGGAAGAAGAACAGAAAAATTTAGCTCAGAGAATGATAACCGTTCTGCGAAGGCGAATAGACCCTGCCAACATTCAAAACCTCATCTGGCGGCCGCAGGGCAATACCCGCTTCGAGATACAAATGCCACTTGCCAGTGCCGAGGCACGAGATAAACGCCAGAATTTCGAAAAAGCACTCAGCAAGCTAACCGCAAAAAATGTCAACCGTGCAAAGATTATGCGTTCACTGGCAAAGCCGAGCCAGCAGCGAACTGAATATTTCCATGATTTAGCCCAAGGCGACCCTAATAGACTAACCATTCTGCTGGAGCTGGCTAAAGCTTATGACCAGCGCAAAGAGCTGCAAGTTAAAAGAGACCGGCTCGATGGCAAGCTCAAAACCGCCGCAGATAAAATATCATCCGCCGGACTTGACCTCGACCGGATAGAGCTAAATAGGGGCGATTGGGCCAAATTAAATGAGCAGCAACTGCAAGAAACGCTGAAAAAATTTCTGGGGTCTGAGTCCATACCAGGCGAGGTTTCTGACCCCAATCTCGAGCTGTTAGCCGGGTATACCAAAATATTTGCCGAGTGGGCCAACGTTGTAGACCAGCTCCTGGAGAAAAAGAGCCAATACGATGAAGCTAAAAGACAACTCGATAGATTAAACCTGACCGCCGAACAGATAGACGTTGTGCTGGAAATGGCTGCTAAATCAAAGGAAAGAAAACAGCGGATTGAGCAACTCAAAGCTGACTTTCCGGACCGAGCAACAGAAATTGACCAGGTAGTGGCAGCGTTCGACGAATACCTGCCTTTTAGAGGCAGACTGGACGACCCTAAAGACCTGCAGCGAATGCTAAAAGGAGCCGGCATACTGGAATTCAGAATACTGCCTACTTTAGACCAGTTGGACCTGGCCGAATTGACCCCTGACGAAGTAGAAGCTTACAGCCAGTCCCTGACCGAGAAAGGACCTAAATACGCATCGGACAATAGATATGTATGGCTGGAGATAGAAAATATTGAAGAATGGAAGGTTCCTAATTCGATTGTTGCCCCATTTGGTGACAAATATTATGTCCTGGCCAGTAATAAGCCAAATGAAACCATGCTGCACAGCCCTAACAAAAGAGACTGGAAACTGGAAAAAGCTGCCCCAGGAAACGACGAATATGGCCGACGAGCTATCGATTTCGTCCTGGATGAAAGAGGCGGAACGTTAATCGCTAAAGTCAGCGGAA
>JBHIDV010000274.1:0-4252 GCA_046760285.1 Sedimentisphaerales bacterium | reverse complement strand
GCTAAGAGCAGCCCATGGAGTTGCCGCGGATCAATCCTTCGTAAAAGCCGACATCACTAATAAACGATGGCTGTCTCCTTCATCGATAACCTTGTAGTTTACAATCATCCTTCTGTCATCAGCAAAGAGAGTTCTCCTGCGCTCTAAAAGCATACGGGCGCAATCCTCGACATCGAAGCGTGCGAGTGGATCGGACTTGCCCAGTTCATCAACGAGCGAACGCAACAGCTTTCGTTGCTCCCTTTCCGGTAAGAAAGAAATATTCCAGCAGATTGCAGCAAAGCTGATACCGGCCTCGAATTGTTCGTCAGTCAGCGTTTCCAGAAACGGCTCGGCGAAATCCAGTAGTACCTCCGACATCTTTCTAACCGGCAACGCCCGAGCCTGCCGCAAAGGTTCAACTTCATATCGCCCCTTACGGCTTTTTCTCCTGAGCTTCCTCAGTCCACCCATGGTTATCCCAATAATCAATTCTTAAGAGCAGCCCATGGAGTTGCCGCAGTTGTAGCATTTATAGCAGGTGCCGTTGCGAACCGTAATCGAGCCACAAACATCACAGGCTGGAGCATCATCGCCAAAATGCGCAAATTGAGCGTTAAACTGCTGCAAAACCGCAACCTCAGATTCTAAAACCTCAGATGTCTCCGTAACAGCCGAGCCTACTAAAACTCCCCCCGCTGCTTCGTTTTTGCGAAGCAAAACGGCGGGGACGGGTTCAATAGGTATGTTTATAGATGCCTCAGATGGGCGGGTAATTATTGGTGCTGAAGCTGAAATATCCTGTTTTTCCTGAGTAACCGTTTTCGCTTTAGCTTTCGCTTCAGAGATTTTTTGGGCTAATTCTCTAGTCTTTTCAACCAACTCCTTGGCGGTTGTTATGTTTTCGTCTTTCCGCTCCCTCACAGCCTGCCCTGAGCTTGCCGAAGGGGTCGCGGCTCTGTGGGGGATATTCTCATCCGCATAGCCAGGTATGAACTGACAGCCTAACCAGCAGAAAATATAATCAATCAAACTCTTCGCAAAGGGTATGTCTTTGTTCGATGTCATCCCTGACGGCTCAAAACGGGCGTGCCGAAACTTGTCCACCAGCGTGATGAGAGGTACGCCGTACTGAAGTGCCATCGACGTGCAGGTACCTATGACATCCATAAGGCCCCCGACGGTGCTGCCTTCCTTAGCCATGGTGATGAACAGCTCACCAGGCTGACCATCCTCATACAGCCCCACCGTCAGGTAGCCTTCGTGCCCGGCGACAGAGAATTTATGGGTTATGCTTTGGCGGGTATCCGGCAGCCGACGTCTAAATGGACGAGCCGGCATAGGCGCTTCAGCCGCAGCTCTGGCTTGTTTGTGCTTCTTGGTAGAAACAGGCTGCAATTTCTTGGAGCCATCCCGATAGATTGCCACCGCCTTTAATCCCAGCTTCCATCCTGCCATATAAGCCGCAATAATCTCCTCGGTTGTACTTTCCTTCGGCATATTGATGGTTTTGCTTATAGCACCGGATATAAATGGCTGAACCGCCGCCATCATCTTCAGATGAGCCATATAATGGATATGCCTTTTGCCGTTACGCGGCTTAAAGGCACAATCAAAGATAGGCAAATGGTCTGTGTTCAGTATATCCTGCCCTTCGATAGTCTCATTTTCATCTATGTAGTCGCAGATTGATTTGATGTCGTTGACGCTATAGCCCAGCCGTTCGAGAGCCATGGGCACAGTCTTGTTAACCAGCTTAAGCATCCCTCCACCCGCCAATAGTTTGTATTTAACCAGCGCTATATCCGGCTCAATGCCGGTGGTATCACAATCCATCATAAAGCCAATCGTTCCTGTTGGCGCAAGCACAGTAGCCTGAGCGTTGCGAAAGCCCACCTTGGAGCCGGTATCCAAAACTTCGTCCCAGACATCCTTGGCAGCATTACGAAGATAGTGGGGACAATAAGATTCCGGAATATCACAAGCGTGCTGTCGGTGCATACTTATAACCTTCAGCATCGCCTCAGAGTTGGCCTCGAACTGCTCAAATGGCCCCTTAATCGAAGCTATCTCAGCACTTGCTAAATAAGCAGTTCCGGTCATTATCGCGGTCACCGCCGCAGCCAGCGCCCGTGCCTGGTCGGAATCATAGGCCAGTGCCTGACTCATTATAAAGGAGCCAAGATTAGCGTAACCCAACCCCAGCGGACGGAACAAATGGCTGTTTATGGCAATGGACCTGTCCGGATAGCTGCCGTTATCAACCAGAATCTCCTGAGCGATGATAAACAGCCGAACCGCTTTTTTGAGGCTGTCAACGTCAAAGGAGCCATCTTCCTTGTGAAACTTCATAAGATTCAGCGAGGCCAGATTGCAGGCCGAATCATCAATAAACATGTATTCACTGCAGGGATTTGAAGCATTAATCGGCCCAGAATTTGGGCAGGTGTGCCAGCGGTTGATGGTACTGTGGTACTGTAGGCCTGGATCACCACAAATCCTTGTTCCCTCAGCAATTAGCTCCATCAGCTTGCGTGCCGAGTGCTCGCCCATCTTCTCTCTCGTTGTTACCGCATATGTAGGCCAAGTGGCATCCTTTTCCACCGCTTGCATAAACTCATCGGTTACACGCACAGAAAGATTGGTATTCTGGAATGCCACGCTGCTGTATGCTTGCGCATTGTGGTCACCACTGTAACCAGCCTCAATCAGTGCCCAGGCCTTTTTTTCTTCCTCAGTCTTGCAGGTGATGAATTCTTCAATATCAGGATGGTCGACCTTTAGCGATTGCATCTTGGCGGCCCTGCGGGTCTTACCGCCCGATTTAATCACCGCTGCTATCTGGTCATAGACCCTCATAAAACTCAAAGGCCCTGATGGTCGGCCACCGCCGGAAAGCTTCTCTTTGCTGCTTCTTAGTGTTGATAAGTCGGTTCCGGTTCCTGAGCCATGCTTAAATAGCATCGCTTCGCTGGTCGCCAGCCGCATTATGTCTTCCATCGAGTCCTTGACCGACTGGATAAAACAAGCTGATGCCTGCGGATATTCATAGCTGTTCTCACACGGGACTACTTCTTTGCGCTTCGGGTCCCAATAGAAATTGTGTCTGCTGCCGGCTACACCATATACATCGAAAAGGCCGACGTTGAACCATACAGGCGAATTAAACGCCCCGTACTGATTCACGCACAGCCAGGTTAACTCGTTATAAAAGACCTCTGCATCCTCTTCGGTGGCAAAGTAACCGTCTCTCCTACCGCGATCAGCTATCGTTTTGCAGACCCGGTGGATAAGCTGTTTTACGGAATGTTCTCGCTGGCCGGTCTCAACATCACCATAAAAGTATTTGCTTGCCACCACCTTTGTTGCCAACTGGCTCCAGGATACCGGTACTTCGATATTATCTTGCTCAAAGATTACCTGACCATTGTCGCTGGTGATCAAAGCTTTCCGCATCTCCCATTCGAGCTGTTCAAACGGATGCACACCTGGCGTCGAAAAGAAATGCTCTATTGTCAAACCCCTCGTTGCCGGGGCCTGTACAGCGGTTCTCGGTTCGGATTGCTCAGCTTTAAAAGGGTTTTCAGGCTCGAACTTGCAAGACATCTATGCGTCTCCAGACGAAAAAAAACAAGTCCACAATATATGGTGAAAGGGACCAAATATTGAACAACATATAGTTGAACGCGGAGTTAGAAATTAATCATCAGGTGGCAAGCTGTAAAGACCAAATTTGGAAATTTTTCTGTAATTTTAGCGGCTTTTTTCTTAGTCCTTACAGTTACTTAATCTATGAAGAGAAAAATTTTTTCTCTTGCTCTGTAATACCGGTTCTTTCAGTCGAAGGATAATTGGTGCGGGTTAAAGACCTGTGGCTTGCAGCCGACGCTGGGTGAAATTTGGGGATGCAGATTTTATCGGCCGTGCTGTAATTGGCAAATATTTTGTCAAGTCAGCAAGTACAAAAGAAAAAACTCTTTTGGTAAACGCCGCGTAAAATTAAAATAAACCGTGATTTATACAGTGCCATTGCGAGCGATGCGCAGCCGAGCGTGGCAATCTCTGATTTGTTGTCGTTTAGATTGCTTTGCTGCGCTCGCAATGACCAAAGGACGCTCGTGATGGAAGAAAAAGATAGATTCGAAGCGATTCGCCAAAAGATAAGGACCTTTCCGACAGGTCCAGGCCTATATTTTATGAAAGGCTCAGCAGATAAGGTCCTTTACATCGGCAAGGCTAAGAATCTGCGTTCTCGCGTGGCCAGCTATTTTCA
>JBHIDV010000273.1:0-4255 GCA_046760285.1 Sedimentisphaerales bacterium | reverse complement strand
TTACAAAGCTGAGGCGGGGCATCTCATTCAGGGACTGTCTTTTCTTGGGAGTGGATTATGTATCACAATGCACTGGCTTTTCTGGCCTGTCCTATCTGTGGAGACGAGCTGTTTCTGGCAGATCATATTGGCAATGATGAGGACATCACTAGCGGGATTGTGGGATGTAAGCAAGGATGTGGCAGATATCCAATTCAGGATGGCGTACCTATTCTCTTGCCGGAACGCTGCCAACAGAAGTATGAGCAAGAAGAACTACAAGGTAGGACCCGCAACCGCTTCAGTGCCGAGTGGCATATGTACCGCTACGGTGACACCACCTGGGGTATAACTGTCGAAGAACGCCTGCCAGTGGTGCTGTACGAACTGGGCTGGTCAGAAAAAGAGGTAGCGGGAAAAGTAGTCCTGGATGCTGGATGTGGGAATGGCACACTGTCTCGCGGCTTGGCAGACCTGGGGGCTACAGTGGTAGCCGTTGATCTAAGTGATGGCGTTTTCCGCGCCGAACAGTGCTGTCGGCACGAGAATCTTCACTTTGTACAGGGGAACCTATATTTCCCGCCCTTTAAGCCCGGCGTCTTTGATGCGATTTACTCTTGCGGTGTCTTTCACCACACACCTGATACTCGGAAATGCTTCAAGTCCTTAGTGTCCACATTAAAGAACAGCAACGAGACGCGCTATTTTGTATGGCTATACAGCCAGCGCTCTACATTGTTCAATCTGACGGTCGAGCCGCTAATGAAAGTGACTCGCAGATTACCTACGCAGGTGTTGGTTCCTTTGTGTTATGTCCTTGCGCCGGTTATTGAAGTTGCTTCGCGTTCTCTGACGGCCTTAGGTATGTACAATTACGGCTCCAGGACGCTGAGAGATCGAGCGATACAGACACACGATCTATTAGCACCAGCGTTCGTGTGGTATCACAGCTTCAATGAAGTCAAAGAATGGGCTTGCGAGGCGGGATTTGAACAGATTCAACAAACCGATTATGACCCCAGAAAGGGCAACGTTTGCTCAGGGCTTAAACGGCTGCTGGACCAGTATCGCTCCATTTGTCGGCCGGGTTTTGGCATTCTTTGCAAAGGTTTGCGGGTTGGTGTACGATGATCAGACTCGAACATGTTTTCAAGAGCTTTGATCAAGGCAAGTCCTTTGCCGTCCAGGATATCTCGTTTCAGGTTCGAGAGGGGGAAACGGTGGTGCTGCTGGGCAAGTCCGGCTGTGGCAAGACGACCACACTGAAGATGATCAACCGTCTGGTCGAGTGCACAAAAGGACTAATTGAAGTTGATGGTCATGATGTTAGGACTCGTGACCCAGTAATGCTGCGTCGGTCTATCGGCTACGTGTTTCAGGGCATCGGCCTGTTTCCTCACCTAACAGTGGAGAAGAATATTAATGCTAGCCTTTCGTTGCTGGGATGGTCCAAGAGCAGGCAGAAGGAGCGTGTGCGGCAGTTGTTGGAGCTGGTGGAGTTGGAGCCGGAGGAATACGCCAACCGGCTGCCGCGTGAGCTTTCCGGGGGACAGCAGCAGCGGGTCGGAGTCGCCCGGGCATTGGCCGGCTCACCGAAGTATCTGCTGATGGATGAGCCATTTGGAGCGTTGGATGCGATAACGCGTGACGTACTCCAGCAGCAGTTGCTGGAGATTCAGAGAAAGATAGCAGTAACGGTGGTCTTCGTAACGCATGACATCTTTGAAGCGCTGAATGTAGCCAGTCGAATAGCGGTGCTAAATAAGGGTTGCTTAGAGCAGATCGGGACCAAAGAAGAAATAGTGAACGAACCACAGACGGATTTCGTGCGGGAGATATTCGCAAAGCCCACCAGTCAACTGAGACGCTATAAAAGTTTGCTGTAGCCATGGATCATTTCTGGAATGTGGTCGTTGAGCGTTTTCCGGAGGTTCTAAAACGCACCGGGGAGCACTTCATACTAACGGGCCTGTCTACCCTGATAGCAACCTTGGTCGGCATTCCTCTGGGCATCGTAGCGTATCGAACGCAGCGACTGCGACACTTGGTCGTGGCGATTGTCAATCTGTTTCAGACTATTCCCAGCCTGGCGATGCTCGCGATTCTCCTGGTGCTGCTGGGCAAAATAGGCATCGTGCCGGCTTTGGTGGCGCTGGTACTGTATTGCGGGGCTAAATGAGACCTCCGCCGACATCATTGAAGCGGGCAAAGGCATAGGTATGACGGATGGACAATTGCTTTGGCGGGTGCAACTGCCGTTGGCGCTTCCAGTAATAATGGCTGGTGTTCGGACTGCTGCAGTGGTAAGCGTCGGAATCGCCACATTATCTGCCTTCATAGGGGCCGGCGGATTAGGACAGTTCATCAACCGCGGTCTGGTCACGTATAATACAAACCTCGTATTGTTGGGTGCGATTCCGGCTGCGATGTTGGCGCTGTTGGTTGACGGATGCTTGAGTTTGGCTGAGCAGGCGGCAAAGCCGACACCCTTTACGGAAAGGCACAAGCTACGTTATCGGCTGAAACCCGCGTTTGCGATTTTACCGGTCGTCCTGTTCGTGTGCGGGATGTTGCTGGGCCTGGTCGGCGGTGTGAGGGACGATGCAAGTTCGTCATCTTCGGGCGAAGTGGTGACGGTGGGCTCCAAGAACTTCACGGAGCAACTGATTCTGGGCGAACTTATGGCGCAACTTATCGAAGGTCATACCGAGCTTGGAGTCGATCGGAGGTTCAACCTGGGTGGGACAATGATATGTCATAACGCGTTAGTACGTGGAGAAATCGACATCTATAGTGAGTATACCGGCACAGCACTAACGGCAATACTGACCGAATCAGCCACGGGCGATCCCCAAGCAACCTATGATCGTGTCGCGCAGGTATACAAAAGGAAATACGACCTGGTATGGCTGAAACCCTTCGGGTTCAACAACACTTACACCATCACGGTACGTCGACTGGACGCCAGGAAACACAACTGGAATACCATCAGTGATCTTGCAGGTGATGCTCAAAAGTTGTATGCTGGATTCACGTCCGAGTTCATGGAACGCGAAGACGGTTATCCAGGCCTGAAGCAGGTTTATGGTCTTGACTTTGGCAAAATCTCTGATTTGGAGTCATCACTGATGTACGAGGCATTAGCGCAGGGGCAAGTTGATGTGATCTGCGGATTTGCCACCGATGGGCGTATAGCTGCGTATAATCTACTACCTTTGGAAGATGACAAGGCATTCTTCCCACCGTACTATGCCGCCCCCGTCGTTCGAAAGGAGGTCTTGGAAAGACACCCAGAGATCGGCTCGGCACTGGCGCGAATTGCAGGTCGTCTGAATGATGCTACCATGCAGCAACTAAACTATAAAGTTGACCAGGGTCGGATGGATCCGCGATCTGTTGTTCGTGATTTCCTCAACGGCTCTGAGTAAAAGTCCTGTAGAGTTGATTTAGCCGGATGCTTGGGCAATACTGTCTTATCTTATTTAGTGGCCGTAAAGCTCGGCAGGGGTAACGTATCTTTATAGAAAGGTTGAGGCTATGATACGAGTTGCCATAATCGGAGCAAGCGGATATACCGGGGCCGAATCGATACGAATACTTCTGGGTCACAGCGAAGCGAAGCTGGTTTACCTAACCGCGCTGCCGGAAGAATGTGGGAAAGTAGCAGATGTCTTTCCACAGTTCAAGGGCCGATGCAATCTACGAATCGAGCCGTTGGATTTAGATAGACTCGCTGGGCTGGCGGATGCAGCTCTTTGCTGTTTGCCGCACAAAGTTTCTATGGAATTCGTCCCGAAGCTTTTAGATGTGGGACTGAAGGTTATCGATCTCAGCGCAGATTATAGACTTAAAGACCCGAGCATTTACGAAAAGTTTTATAACGTAAGGCATATTGATACTGCTAATTTGTCACAGGCGGTATTCGGCTTGCCGGAATTATTCCGGCAGCAAATAAAGGCGGCTTCGCTTGTTGCCAACCCCGGCTGTTATCCTACTGGCACACTGCTGGCCTTAGCACCACTGCTGAAAGAAGGTCTTATTGAGACAAATTCGATTATTGTAAACGCTGTTACTGGTGTATCGGGAGCAGGCAGAAATCCTTCGAGCAAATTTCATTTTCCCAATATGAATGAAAATCTGTTTGCCTATGGCATCGGCTCGCACCGTCACATGCCGGAGATGGAGCAAGTAGCCAGCCAGATTGCCGGTTGTGATGTGCAGATACTGTTTCAGCCGCACGCAGGACCTTTCGATAGGGGGATTCTCTCGACGGTAT
>JBHIDV010000272.1:0-4265 GCA_046760285.1 Sedimentisphaerales bacterium | reverse complement strand
TCGGCAACGTGAATCACCACGGGTCGATCATACTTGGCGCACATTTCCCAGACAGGGTCCAGTTTGGGATCGTCAACCGGCATGAGCTTGCCGCTTTGGTAGCGGTAGTGCAGACCGAGTGTCTTGTGGATTTTTAGTCCCTTCGCACCGGCCTGGAAGCTCTCTTCAAGTCGCCTGGCCTCTCGCTGAGGCCAGTTCTCGTCGTCGATCCCGCTGAAATCCAGCAGCGCAAACGTCAGAAAACGGTCTGGATAGGCCTCGTCCAGCGCAGAGAGCGTCTGCTTCAGCTGTTCGCCCCATCCGCCGTCAAGGTTGACAACCGTGCGGACACCAGCGGCATCCATCTCGGCAAGATAGCGCTTGATGCGGTCGGGTGTGAGATGGTCTTTGCCCTTACCCAAGTGATTATGAACGTCAAACACCGCGTAGGCCGGCTTTTCGAGCACACTCTGCTTTGTCTTCAGCATCGAGATGGGTTGCCAATCACGGAGTTTGAGTTCACGAATATCGCTGGGCTGCTGGGCAAATATCCATGAACCAAAGCCGGTCACCACAGCCAGAACCGGCCCCAAAAGTACACGTACCTTCATGATAATTTCTCCTTTTTTGACAGGATTTACAAGATTATCCCGTTATCCTGTCTAATTCCTTTTCACTTGACGGTAACGATAATGAAAACAAGGTCATTCTAAGCCTTATCCCTCTGGAAGTCCGTTCTCCGCAGCAGTGCTGCTGCGAAGGATGAAACTCTGTCTTGTCTGTTATCGAAAGCCTTGCTTGAAGTTGCCACATGCGATTAATTATACCATTTTAGAGGCATGAATGGTATAGGCGACCGTGCCTAATGCCACACCACCATTGTCTCCGTCCTGCCTAACCATCCGCCTATGGCGGATTCGATATGAGTGGTGACGGTACAGGAAACGAGAGCACCATTCATAAAGTCATATGGGAAATGCCAGATTACACTCATTATCCATCTGTTTTCAAATGCCTCTGGAAGAATGGCGCAGCAAGGTCCCATACAAGTTCATGGCCTCTCGAATGCAGTACATATTCAAAGTTTTTTTCTGCTCTTAGAAGACAATATGCTTTTTCAACGACCTGCTTTATTTGGTCTCGGTCTGATGCGGTGATTAGACTGTCACCTTCACCGGCTTGCAGTTGCATGGGACGGGGGGCGATCAAGCTAAACAATTCACCAACATCTCCATATTGAAGCAATCCGGGCAAATACTGGATTGCGCAGGAAGACAGTTTCAAAGAACGCTCGCGGAAGATGTTCATACATCCGCTGGGAACACAGGCTTTGATCCGTTCATCGAAAATCGTAAGCCACATTGTGGTACGGCCGCCATAAGAATTGCCCATACAGCCGATCTTCTTCGCATCTACTTCAGCACGTGAACATAAGACATCAATCGCAGCTTGACCATCCTGAATATGCAAATCCAAAACGTTAATGCCATACATAGATGCAGCCATCTGGATTACATTGCATTTATCGCGATTGCCTATTCTGTCAAGATGACCGTCTCTTCCCGGCCAACCCCACCAGGCGGGTGCCAGTACTACATAGCCGGAACGTACAGCATGCAATGCATAAGGGGAGTAATCCGTTTTTTGCACGCCGCATATGGTCTTGATCCCGTGGCGGTGATGGCCATGTAAGGCCACAATGCCTGCTCGTTTCTCATCCTTTTTGATATTCTTTGGAATCAGCAGATAGGCGACCAGATTGGTGAATCTTGTAACCGGAAAACGGATCAACCGGCGGGTGTGGTCGGGCAATTCAGTCGTCTCCAGGATTTCCATTTCAGACTTGACACGTTTTGGGACAATACCACGCAAGGATTCGAGTTTTCGACGAAAAGTTTGTTGCCAAGCCCGAAAGTCCTGCCCCTCACGGTATATCATACTGGGCTGATGCTCATCTCCGTATTTCTCTAAGAAATCCACAAATGACTCTGAAGGGATTCTCTCTTGAAGATTTGGTGCTCCAGATTTCGATTGAACCTTCGACTCTTGTAGTCCGGTAAAGGCAAGTCCAGCTCCCACCATCTTGAGAAAGCTGCGTCGACTCAGTATCGGTAGCATGTCTCATCTCCTTTGAATTGTGGTCATATAGCTTATTATGTTCGTTTTTTAGTTTTCAAAGATAATTTTTCTATAGTTTATGACAAAAAAAGTATTTTGTATATTATTAAATTAAGCCACAGATGAACACAGACATAATTCGTCGTGCGTCGTGCGTGATGCGTCGTGCGTAAAAAAAGAACGCAATACGCAATACGCGATACGCAATACGGGCTTCGGTGAAATCTGTGAAATCTGTGGCCTATACTTTCAAGTGAACGAGAAGTCAGATAATGTATTAAAAGTACCGCAATTAATTGCAATTTGTATTATGACATAGGCAAGATTCTTTATCCATACTCTCGCTATAGGATTACACGGATTTTGCGGGTTTACCATTTTTTGACAGGATTTACAAGATTATCCTGTTATCCTGTCTAATTCCTGTCCAAAGGGACCAAAAGGAAATCGAAATGAACATTTATGCTGGAAACTCGTTTTACGCTTGCTCCCCGTTCCTGCCTTCGGCAGAAGGCACGAGGGGACAGTCAAGATTTGTCACCTGAAAGGGGGTGGCTGCAATGATGGGAAAGAGACCTCTCCAAGTCGAAATCGGGACTCTGCCTTGGGCGGAACGAAAAACGATGGAAGCCTGTCCTGAGCGAAGTCGAAGGGATGGACGATGGACGTCCCTCGTGCCTCTGTCTGTCTTGCTGTTAATCGGGCTAATATCCGCCCTTGGCCCGCTGCCCCGCCTTGCGTCGGGAAAAGCAGGAGCAGGCGGACTGGCCGGAGCTGCCTGTCCAACCGGGTCAGCTCCACAACCCGCTCATTATGTCATCATCGTAACTGGCGGCGAACTGCTATCTGGCGCCTACCCGGATGAGCATACCTACTTCCTCACCCGAACCCTCCTCCCACTAGGCTTGCGTTGTGTCGGCTCGATGTGTGTAGATGACAAGCAGGGCGATCTCAAAGAGGCGCTTCGCTTTGCCACGGGCAAAGCACCCCTAATAATCGTCACCGGAGGCCTTGGCCCTACCGACAATGACATTACCCGCGAAGCACTGTCTGACTTCACGCAAATTGCGCTAAAAGAACATTCCGACGTGCTGCAGCAGGTGGCACAACGTTTTCATGTGTCGCCTGCCCAGCTTCGTCCTAATCTGCGCCGGCAGACGCAGGTGCCAACGCGCGGCACCTATTTAGCAAATCCCAACGGCACAGCCGTTGGCCTCGTCTTTGAACCAGCCAATGCCGTGATAGTTGCGCTACCAGGGCCACCGCGCGAATTGCAGGCCATGGTCCGCGATGAACTGGTGCCGTATCTAAGCCGGCGATTCGGCACACGACTGCCCGGGTGCTCACTAACACTACGGTTTGTGGGTCTCGGCCAGTCTCAAATTGACCAGGCGCTCAGGGACCATGTGCCGCTAACACCTAACATTACAGTTTCCTCACAATTCCAAGGCAGTCGGGTGGATTTCACCTTTTCGCTGCCCAACGACACGCCACGAGACCGGGCACGGCTCAGTGAGCTGAAACAGAAGATTATGAAACACTTGGGCGAATATGTGTATGCGGACGACGAAACATCCCTGGAGGAACACGTCGTAAAGCTGCTAAAAGCGCGCGGCGCGACGCTATCGCTGGCAGAAGCCGGTAGCGGCGGTAGTCTCGCTGCGGCACTGAACAGTGCGGATGGCGCCCACCGGGTGTTAGCCGGAGCGTACGTCGCTCCGACCGTGGAGAAACTGCGCTGCCTCCTCCGAGTGCCCGATGATCTTTGGACCGCCAGGGACCCCGCTCTGCGGGAACCCAGCACATCCCGCGGACAAAGGGTAGAGCTACTAGCCGCAGCAGCAGCCAATGCGACTTCAAGCCAATGGGCCATCGCAGTGGGTGAGGGCTGGCGAGACGAAAGCGGCACTGCCTACGTTGAGGTCGCTTTCAAGCTGCCAGGTGGCCGTTTAGAAAGTCAGCAAGTTCGACTTCGCGGGGACGGCGAATTAGCACGCTTACGGCTAAGCACGCAGCTACAGGACCAACTGCGGCGGAGATTGTATTAGCCACGAAAAGGCACAAAAGGATAATTGATTTTAGACAGGATTAACACGACTAAATCCTGTCCAAAAGGATAAAAGACACGGATTAACACGGATGGACACGGCTTAAATAAAAGAAAATAT
>JBHIDV010000271.1:0-4267 GCA_046760285.1 Sedimentisphaerales bacterium | reverse complement strand
CCGATTCAGCTTGAGCAGATACAACACCGAAGAGGAAGTAGATTACACCATCGAAAAGATGCCTCAGATAGTCAACCAGCTTCGCAAACTATCACCTTTTGTGGCCAAGTAACCAGGATGTCTTATAGTTGCAAGAACTTGGCTGGGACTGAATAATCAATTGCCAAGATTACCTTAATGAAATGAATGGTGTATATTATGATAATGGCAAGCATTTTTAAGATTCTTCCTCCACTGATGATGATACTCTACATCGGTGTGTATATCTACATCATATTGTTAATTGGTCGCCTTGTCCGTGCAGTCGAGAGAATCGCAAATAAAATTGAAAACTCCGCCAGAATCTGACGCGTGCACATATTGGGTTTGCGCAATTAGCGACAAAAGCAAACACAATAATTGGATACCGGAAGAAAAACACTGCCGGAGGTGGGGTTCGAACCCACACCCGGGGTGAACCGGACGGGATTTTGAGTCCCGCGCGTCTGCCAATTCCGCCACTCCGGCCTTTCAATTGATTATCGATTATTGATTATTGATTGTCAACGCCAAATTCCTTGTTCTCCAGCAGTCTCGACAACTGATGCTGTGAGAAATGCAGGTTGACCGTTGCAGATAACCAATCGATGCCTATCGGGGTTCTGCAGATGTGCGCGATGCTCCCCCATATGCAGATTGTTCGGAAAAACGTAATCATGCCAGAGGCAAAATCATGGCCAAGATAATGGTCGCCACAAGACCTGTGATTCCCGTTGTTACCAACAAGGCCGTCCACGATTGAAGGGTCTCGCCCTCGGTGAAGCCGCCCATCTTGGCAAAGATCCAGAACCCACTGTCATTCATCCAGGCCCCGACCATGCCGCCACTGCCGATGGCCATAGCCAAATAGACCGGGTGAAAGCCTATTGAGCCGTCTGAGCCAACCATGGGTGCCACCATAGCTGAGGTCGTGATCATGGCCACTGTCGTAGAACCCTGAGCAATTTTCAGGACAGCCGAGATAATGAACCCCATGCACAGCAGCGTCAGGCCAGATAGCGACTGACCTGTGCGGGTGGCCACAAGTCGTTCAATAGCCGGTCCGATCTCGGCCGCCTTCAGCATGGCACCAAACGCACCCCCTGCTGCCGTGATAAGGATGATTATGCCACCGCTCATGAGGGAAATCTCCACCACGTGTGACATTTGCTGACGATTCAGGTGTCGCTGCTGGTGCAGGGTGATCATGGCAACGGCGGTAGAGACCAGCATGGCAAGATTGACATTGCCAATGACCGCCGCCATCCCAGCCAGGCGGGCAACAGGCGACGTCCCAGCAGCGCCCTTGGCCAGCGTGCTGAATATGGTGTTCAAAGAAACCATCGCGACCGGCAGGACAATCGGCAAGACAGACAGCCACAAAGGAGGGAGTTGGCTTTCATCCAGCAGTTCGGGCTCGCTTTCGCTGCCGCTGAGCGGGCGCATAGGCAGATTCATACGTTTGTCGCACCAGAAGCCATATAGCAAGCCGCAGATAGCCGCGGGCAGGGCCACGATGCCGCCCATCAAAATCATAACTCCCAGGTCTATCCCCAGGTTCTCCGCCATAACCAGAGGTCCCGGCGTTGGGGGCACCAGAGAATGTGTAACTATTGCTCCCGTGGTGATGGCACAGATGTATCTGACGTAGTGCGTCCCGGTGCGTTTGTACGTGGAACGGGCCAGCGGTACGAGCAGATAAAACACGGTATCAAAAAATACAGGAATGGACAGGACAAAACCGCTGGACATCAGCGCGATAGACACGCGTTTCTCTCCTAAGAGTCGTAGGAAGGCCCGCACAATCCGGTCGGCGGCGCCGCTATCCATCATGCATTTGCCGATGACCACGGCCAAAGCAATCACGATGCCGATCTTGCCGGCGGCGCTGCCGAAGGCCTCGGCCACGCGGCTAATCTTCTCAGCCAGAGAGCCCGGGGCCAGCAGACTGACGATTATCGCGGAGGTAATCAGGGAGATGAAGGCGTTTAAACGCAGGATGGTAATCATGCTTACAATGGCAACGATCCCGATGCCCAGGATAACTAAAGGGTAAATATCGGTCATCAGCTAATCCTTTCAATAGTATGGTCAACATTACTCTGGAATTAGCCAAATGTAAAGAGACCAGTTCTCAAAATCCATAAGTTTGTAAGATATTGCCTTGACTTAGAACTCGGCACACGACTAAAATCCCTGCAAATGGGCCACAAGAAGTATCGAAATATCAGAACTCCTGTCGATAGGTGCGATATGCGATAACTTATTTTGGGGGTCTACTGCAAGTGGCAAATTTTATGGAATTGAAGATGGGTGGAATTGAATCCAATTTCGCCTTCATAGACTGGTGCATAGTCATTGTCTACTTGCTGGTCATTGTAGCAATTGGCCTTTATTTAAAGCGATATATAAGCAATGTTACAGATTTCATTGTTGCAGGACGAGGCTTGAGAACTTTCCTGGCGGTGGCCACCATGATTGGAACGGAGTTGGGTTTGGTTACGGTCATGTATTCAGCCCAAAAGGGCTTTACCGGCGGTTTCGCGGCATTTCACATAGCATTAGCCTCTGCTATTGTAGCCTTGGTTGTGGGGCTGAGTGGTTTTATCGTGGTGCCATTGCGAAGAATGAAAGTAATGACCATCCCGGAATTCTATGAAAGACGTTTTGGCCGCGGCGTCAGAATTTTAGGTGGGGTTATATTAGCCCTCTCCGGCATTCTTAATATGGGAATGTTTCTTAAAGCCGGCTCGATTTTTGTGATGGGCATTACCGGGATGACTTCAGGACTGGCGCTTAAAATCATAATGACAGCGCTTTTGGCTATGGTGCTGCTTTATACCAGCTTCGGCGGGATGGTCTCAGTGGTGGTATCAGACTACATACAATTTGTGCTTCTATCGTTTAGCCTCTTGGCTATGTGTATATTATCCATTAAGCATCTGAGCTGGCCAAGCATTGTTCAGACCATGTCCCTGCTAAAAGGCCAAGCTGGTTTCAATCCATTACACAGTGAAGGTTTCGGCACTTCTTATGTGGTATGGATGTTCTTTCTGGGCCTGGTTAATTGTGCCATCTGGCAAACGGCGGTGATTCGCGCTTGTTCGGTGGAAAGTACCCGCATCGTTAAGAGACTTTATATTTGGTCTTCTATCGGCTTTCTCATCCGAAATCTGCTGCCATGCTTCTTGGGGGTCAGTGCCTTGGTCTACATAATGCAAAACCAATCGCTTAAAAACATTTTTCTGCCGCAAGGTACTGAAGCCGACCCACAATTGACTCTTATGGCCATGCCGGTATTCTTGAGCCAAATCCTCCCAGTTGGGCTTCTGGGCTTTGTTGCCGCCGGTATGCTGGCTGCATTTATGTCCACCCATGACAGTTACCTGCTCTGCTGGAGCTCAGTACTGACTCAGGACGTGGTGGCACCCTGCTTCAAAAAAGGTCTATCCTCGAAAACCCGGCTTTTGCTGACACGAATCTTTATCGTAGCTATCGGTATTTTTATCCTGGTGTGGGGACTCTGGTACGATTTAGGGCAAGATTTATGGGATTATATGGCCATATCAGGGGCTATTTATTTTACCGGAGCTATAGCTCTATTAGTCTTTGGCCTTTACTGGAAACGGGCTAGCAAAGTGGGTGCGTATTTGGCCTTAATATGTGGTTTTGGTGCCATCTTGGGATTAAAGCCGGTTCAAGCTATATTGGGTATCGAGTTATCCAGCGCGGTTGTTGGACTAACCGTCGTGGCAGGTGCGATGGCACTAATGCTGCTCGGCTCTTTGTTATTTCCCGAACGTGGCTGAAGTAATTGCCGATTTGCGATTGCCGAATGCCAATTGAAAATCGAAAATCAGAAATTGGGAATGATTCGACTCGAACGGGAAAAATGTATAAGGGGATAAAATGTCTGACGGGATGAATTTTTGGGTCAACTTTTGGACCATCTTCTTCTTTGCGAGTCTCGCCCTTTTTGCTGGCGTTGCTATAGTTGTTTCCATCGGTGCTCTTTTTAACATCCGGTCACTTTTTAAGGACCTGACAAATCAGCTTAATCAGCAACACCAGAAACCCAAGTCCTGAGTCCTGGGTCTTATTTTTGTTAGACTTTACAATTATACTGAAGAATCTCGTGAAGTAGGTTTTCAAACAAATATAAATTATTAGGCGGGTTGGAATATGAAGATAAGCATAAGTTACTGGATGTTCGAAGGGGGACTTGAAGCCAGAAAGCCAATAGCCGAAG
>JBHIDV010000270.1:0-4277 GCA_046760285.1 Sedimentisphaerales bacterium | reverse complement strand
CTTTTAACACCTGCTTTTAATCCCTCACGCCTCTTTTCCATGTCACTCAGTATTGCCAGCTCGCTGCTCAACGCACTTAGTGCTTCTTTACTCTGGGCTAATCGTTTGTTATCTGCCTCGAGCAGATTGCTAATTTCCTCCATTTCTTTGCGTTTGGCTTCCAAGCTCTGATGCAACTGGCCTAACACCTTTTCAATATCATCCAGGCGAGCCTGGTATTGTGCCTTTTCGGCAAGCAGCTTTTCCAGTTCTGCCTGGGCGGTTTCTGCTCGCAAAGCCGCGCGGTCCTTTTGGCTGGATAAGGTGCTGCGGTGTGCTGAAATGCTCTGGATTTCGTTGTGAAGTTGTGCGGTTCTACGAACTATGTCGATAATACCCGATTTGTTGTCTTCTAATTCCACTTCGAGCGAGGCGCATTCTGCGTTTAATTGCTCAATGACTTTTTGGAGCCGCTCAACAGCTCGGCATATCTGCTGCAGCAACATCTGGCAATTTGCCAGCTCCTGTTTATGCTGGCAGAGATTTTCCTGGAAAATTCTTTGTTGTTGCTGCAGTTTTTCGATTCGCTGGCCTGCGTTTTCCTTTCTCTGTTGCAGCTCTTTAATTCTTGCCCGCAAAAATTCGATTCGTTGAAGGAGTTGCTCAATCTTGCTCGCCACAGTGACCAGAAGATTGTCCGTATCTTTGAGCTTATGCTCCATTTCTATTTTTTCTTCGCCCAGCTTGCTCATCAACGTATCATTTTTAGCAAGCTGGGCTTCTATTCGCTGCAACTGCTGTTCGATTTGCGCAAGGATAGTAACTTTGTCTTTTAGTTGAGTTAGATTTTTTGCATATTCAGCCAGCCAGTAATTAACCTGCAGCTCTTTGAGCCTTTGGCAGAATTTTAGATAATTTCGTGCCTTAGCCGCCTGAAGTTTCACGCTTCGCAGCCTCTTTGCCACCTCGCCCAGAATATCCGCCAGCCGAAGCAAATTTTGTTCTGTGCGCTCCAGCTTACGAAGCGCCTCTTTCTTATGCGCCTTATACTTGCTGATGCCCGCTGCCTCTTCAAATATAGCTCTTCGGTCTATCTTCGAGCCGCTTAACAACTGTTCAATCTGTCCCTGTTCCAGAATGGAGTAGGCTTTGGTACCTACACCGGTGTCCATAAACAATTCTCGAATATCTTTTAGCCGGCAGATTCTGTTATTTATCCGATATTCGCTCTCCCCATTTTTGTATATCCTGCGTGATATCTGCACCTCGTCAGTATCAATTGGCAACCTGCCGGTTGCACTTGCCTCAGGATTGGAGATAAACAGGCTCACTTCAGCAGTGCCCAAAGGCTTTCTGCTGCTGCTTCCGCTAAATATTACGTCGGCCATCTGGTCGCTCCGCAGGCTTTTGAGACTTTGCTCGCCCAGAACCCACTTTACCGCATCGACGATATTACTTTTACCGCAGCCGTTGGGCCCCACAATGGCGGTTATGGACGAATCGAAGGTAAATTCTGTTTTGTCCGCGAAACTCTTAAATCCATCAAGAACTATTTTTGCCAGCCTCATTTTTTATCCTGCTTATTAACGTCCGGTAACACAAAATGGTAAATGGCAACTGGTTAAATTGATTCTCGATTCCGGATACTCGATACTCGTCGAGAATCAAGTATCGAGGATCGAGGTTACCAATTACCAATTGTTATCGGCTGAAGTTCTGTTTTCTCTTGATAATTAGTCGATTTTCGGCAGGGGCCCAGCCCGAAACTCTGCGGCTACCGCCCCTTTATCACACACCTGTTTTAGAAGGGCTATCATATCGGCATAGGAAATCCCCAAACCGTGGCGTGCCTGCTTATCTTTTTTAAGGGGCTCCTCACAGAGTGTTAAAATAATATCGGCCAGTTCAAAAGAGCTTTTCACCTGCAATATTACATCGGATCGACGCGGATGTCTGCGTATTATGGAGACATATTTTTGGCCGGGCGGAGCGTTTATGGTTATATTGCCATCAGATGATTGCACAAAAATATTGTCCCGGCAACGTATTGGTGCGCCGAATAATACAATTCGTGGCTGGCCACTGCGGGAAACAAAGACTGCCTGGTGTTTGGTTGGTGCGATTTGTTCCAGATAAAAACTACGCGCGACCAGTCTTTGTGTTACCGCGGTATCGCCTAATTTTCGCAGTTGTTCATAAGCCGCCAACCTCATGTCAAAATCTTGGTCACGCAGTAGCTTTCGTGATATGGCAGCCGCATCGTTACGCCTCGCGGCCGTGGTTATTGCCTCTAAAGCCTCCACCCGATAAGCAGAACCCTCATCCAAAGCTATTTCCCTCAGAGCTTGCAAGCCCTGGTCGCTGCCTAAATTGAGCATACATCTGGCTGCTCGCAGCCGAACCTCTTCATCAGATGAATTCAACAAAATGGATAGCTTACTAAGACTTTCATTGCCTATGGCCTCCAGAGCAACTTCACTTTCGTATTTATCCTCGGAAACAGCAAGTTTCCTAACAAACGTCTTTATTCTTTCCTGAGTGATTTCCGGCCCATAGTCCAGATACATCGCCTTAACTATGTCGGCAAACCTTTGTTTTTGTCCTTTATACTTAGCTGGCACCTTCAATTCGATCCGGCTGGGTGAAACCGCCTTAGCTATGCCATAGCCAAAACGTCCGTCTAAGCGGTTGCGAACCAGGCTGGCTATCCTATAATCCTGCTTATGAAAGACCAGATTTACCTTATATTCTTCAAGGACGCTTCCGCCAGCTAAGATATATCCAAGTCTGGTGTCTGGTGTGGAAGTGCCGATTTTATCTATGAATATCGGCCCTTCCGCGTTGGCTACCACCCTCGTACTTATGCCGAAGGTTCCTTTTGCTTTAAGCTCAGCTCTATATAGCCAGCCGTCTTCCAGAGAAATTGTTTGTGTGCCCGGCAGAGCAACTACTCTTACATCGAAGTATTGATGTTTCAAGGCTGCTGTGGGTATTATTCCCTCCACCCGAACTACAGCAGTATCAAGACTATTGATGAATTTTTCGACATCTAACTTGCGTTCAGGCAGTTGCGTAAGAATGTATTGTCTTAGATATGTTCTAATCTGCGGCGGGCATTCCGCAGAACCTGTGCCGTTAAGACCACCTACCAGTCCATATCCTTCAACAGCAACTAATTCAGGCATAACTACTTCAGCTAACGAACCTATGGTAGTTCCCAGCTCAGTCACGGGTGCAAATGTTTCTGACCTGCCGGTTGCCCTGAACCGCTTACCACAGCCGTTTGCAAAACAAGCGATAAGTAATACTACTGTTAGCCAGATTATCTTTCGATAAAACATATTCATATTCGTAAATGCCTGATGCTCGCCTAAAAGAAATACGAGTATCGAGTATTAAGAATCGAGACTCTTGCTGAATACTACCCCCTTCTGCTCTTTTGTCAAGCTGCTGTTGCTCATTTTGGATACCGGATGCCGGATACTGGAACCCAGAATCCAGAATCCAGCATCGAGTTTGTGCCTCTTTGTGGCCAAAGGAGCAAGCCTCTTGTTTATTCTCCAATTATTTGGCAAATAACCGTCCTTGTTCTTGGCCGAGTATCAAAATCGACCAGGATGATTTGCTGCCAGGTGCCTATGGTAAGCTGGCCGTCTATTACAGGAACGCTCAGAGAAGGCCCTAAAACAGAAGCCCGCACGTGAGAATGGCCATTATCGTCGTGCCAGGTCTGTTCGTGCTCATACCGGGCATTTCGCGGCGCAATTCTCTCAAACGCAGCTTCTATATCGTAATTGACCAGACCCGGCTCATATTCGGTCGTAGTTATACCGGCGGTTGAGCCTACATTAAACAACGTGACGGTGCCATTCGTTATTTGGGATTGCTTAATGGCCCTACTGACCTGCTCGGTAATATCAACGACGTGGCAATTACCTTTTGTTTTGAATTCTATCTTTTGCGTTTTGACCATACAAGTATAATAAGGCAGGATTCCGTTATACGCAAGAGGCTCAGTCTGCCATGCACATATATCCGGTATACAATTCTTGATTACGCCCATAAAATCGTTTGTTGGGAGGCGGCAATGTTAAAAGTAATTACGGCGAGTATGGTCTTTTTGACAGTCTTTACTGTCAGCACATCTGGCAGCCCGTGGTGGGAAGATGCCGTTTTCTATGAAGTTTTTGTCAGAAGCTATTATGACTCAGACGCAGATGGCATCGGAGATTTCAAGGGCTTACAGATGAAGCTGGATTACATTAGGGAGCTGGGCGCCAACGCCTTATGGCTAATGC
>JBHIDV010000269.1:0-4280 GCA_046760285.1 Sedimentisphaerales bacterium | reverse complement strand
CACACACTATGGAGCTACAAATCAATATTACCCAGAATCTGTGCTGTTTGAACCAGGCCAACTTTAGAAAAAAAGGCTGGTGAAAAATCAAAAGGGTGTGGCCAGATTTTCTGGCAAGACCTTTCTGGCTTGCCAAGGCGGGTTTGTTCTGTGTCATTATGAAGCCTGCTTCGTCCACCTATGGCAGACTTGTCATTGCGAGCCCGCCTAAAGCGGGCGCGGCAATCTCAAATTATCAGGAATATTGTTATAGACTGCCAGAAAAATTTGCCACACCCAATAAAAAATAAATAGATAAAGTTAGGGATTTTAACTGCTCGTTCAAATTTATTGGTATTTTTCTTGACTTGTACTTGATGATTTGCTATAAACTTATAAGACATATTGCGGGCTAACCCCTGCGGTGTGCGTAAAGAAAGTTAGACGTTTGAAAGAACCGATACCCATACTGAGGGAAATCAGGCCTTGACGGGTCGGAAATGCCTACTTGATAGGACTTTCGGACGCAAGCAACGATTGCCCACCTGGACGTACTGGGTTCTCTTCAAAATCCTTTCTTACGGCATCAGCGGAGGAAAACCTAGCAATTGATAAAAGGCCTGTTAACGCAGGCCTTTTTTCTTTTCGACAGTTTTTAGCCCCAAGGAAGCGAAAAATACCGGACAATATAGGTTTGGCAAACCTAACATTTGCTTTGATTTTTCGTATTAAGATAAAGAGTGGATTTGCCGATTTATTAAGAGTCGAGAACGGTTGTGTTGTTAAATCGTTAGTCTTTAATATCAAAGGACTTACGTTATAGGAAGCCAAAAATGCCTACGGTGCGTAGCTTCACGGTTGTACCAGCACTGCCGGATCCTCTAAAGGACCTCCATTTTATCGCTGGAAATATGTTTTGGTCCTGGAATCCTGAGTTTGTAGAACTATTCAAACGTATTGACAGCAATTTGTGGACAGCTTGTGGGCACAATCCAATCAAACTGCTGGGCAGCGTTTCACAGGCTCGATTGGAAGCTCTGGCGGAAAACCAGGGCTTTCTGTGCGAGCTGCAACGAGCTGCAGAAAAGCTGAGGTCGTATCTGGATGGGCCGACATGGCTCGAAAAAGTTTGTTCAGAATCTACCAAACTACTTATCGCCTACTTTAGTGCAGAGTTTGGCCTTGATGAGTGCCTTCCTGTTTACGCCGGTGGTTTGGGAATTCTGGCAGGCGACCACTTGAAAAGCGCCTCTGATCTTGGGATTCCGCTGATTGGGGTGGGGCTTCTCTATCAAAAAGGTTATTTCCGTCAGTATCTAGACATCGATGGACGGCAGCAAGAAGTGTATGTCGAGAATGATTTTTATAATATGCCGCTGGAGCTGGTTTGCAAAGACAGCGGCCGTCCATTGACCATTAGCGTTGAATATCCAGGCAGATGCGTCTCGGCTCAAATATGGTCTGTCTGCGTCGGCAGAGTAAAATTATATCTGCTGGATACGAATATACCTGCTAATTCACCGGCAGATCGTATGATTACTGCCAGTCTTTATGGAGGTGACGTGGAGCTGCGAATGCGCCAGGAGATAATGTTGGGTATCGGCGGCTTAAAGGCGCTGACCGCCATGGGCATTACGCCTACCGTCTGTCACATGAACGAAGGTCACGCGGCTTTCATGGCTCTGGAACGAATCCGACAATTGCGAAGTACTATGACCTTCGATGAGGCCCTGGCAGCTACTCGGTCGAGCAATGTCTTTACAATGCATACGTTAGTAAAGGCTGGGCTTGATGAATTCCCGGTAGAGCTGATGGACAAGTATTTTGGCAGTTTCTTTCCGCACCTGGGGATAAGTAGAAACCAATTTTTAGCGCTGGGTAGAATTCTTCCTGATGATGATAATGAATCGTTCAAGATGCCCATACTGGCCATGAGGCTGAGCAGCCATATAAATGGCGTAAGTAAATTGCACGGCCAGATATCGCGCCAGGTATGGTCGAGTCTTTGGCCCGGCGTTCCAGTTAAAGAAGTACCCATAATTTCGATTACCAATGGCGTGCACATCAAAAGCTGGTTAGCTGATGAAATGAGTTCCATATATGAAAAGTATCTTGGTCCAAATTGGGCTGATGGAACCTTTAGTAATCCGGTTTGGAATAACATCGATGAAATTCCAGATGAGCAGTTTTGGCGAGCACACCAACGATGTAAAGAGCATTTAATTGTTTTTACACGTGCTCGACTTAAGGCTCAGTTGCAGCGCCGGGGCACTTACCACACTGAAATAAACCAGGCTGAGGAGGTGCTCGACCCGGAGACGCTTACCATCGGCTTTGCCAGAAGAGTTGTGGGCTATAAAAGGGCTAATCTCTTGCTTAAGGACCCGCAGCGCCTCGTAAAGCTGCTTACCGACCCACATCGACCTATTCAGGTCATTTTTGCCGGCAAGGCTCACCCCAAGGACGCAGAGGGCAAGGACATCATAAAGCAGATTATTCACTTTGCTACCGAGCACGAAGTCAGACGCCGCGTAGTGTTTCTGGAAGACTATGATATCGATATGGCGAAGGTTTTGGTTCGCGGCGTTGATGTCTGGCTTAGTAATCCGCGTAGGCCAATGGAAGCCAGCGGCACCAGCGGCATGAAAGCTGCACTTAATGGCGTGTTAAACATCAGCACTTTAGATGGATGGTGGTGTGAGGGTTATACACCCGAGGCAGGATGGATTATTGGTACAGACCACAGCTATGAGGATAATGATTATCAGGATGAGATAGACGCACAGGCGCTTTATAGTGTGCTGGAAAATGAGGTTATACCTTTATTTTACACCCGCTCGGCTGACAATTTGCCGCGAGCCTGGATACATAGGGCAAAAAAATCTATTAACTGGATTGTACCTCGATTCAATACGCATAGGATGGTTGCCCAGTATACGCGAAGGTTCTACAACCCGGCTACAGCCAAGTGGCAATATTTAACCGCGGAAGCTTGTGCTAGAGCCAGGGCCTTTGCTAACTGGAAGGTGGACATAGAAAAGGCTTGGCCGGAACTGGCCATCAAAGATGTCATAATAGAAGTCGATAATGGCGATGGGTTCAAACGCCTAAATCCTAAGCGGCCGCAGCTCAAGGTCGGCTCACAGTTGCGTGTCAGAGCATTGGTTGAGCTGGGCAAAGTTAACCCGGCTGATGTTTCGGTCGAGCTTTATCATGGTCCTATGGATGGCTCCGGCAATATTAAGGACGGCTCAGCGGTAAAAATGCAATATAGTCAGGCTTGCGAACAAGACGGCAAACATTGGTTTATTGGCTCAATGCCCTGCAGAAGGACTGGCCAACACGGCCTGGATGTGCGGGTCTTGCCCAGGCACCCCGACATGACTAACCCCTTTGAATTGAGACTCATTCTATGGGGAGCAAAGGCTGCAAAGAAAAAGGCATAATACAAAAGCTACGATTCATTCATTCTCTTTATTATTCAAAAGTTCATAAACCTTCTCGGCGGAGCTGGCTTTTTCAAGTGATTGTTTGAATTGTTCATCAAGCATCAGCCGGCTTATTCTGGCAAGTGCCTGAATATGTGGGCCGGTCTGGTCGGTCGGTGAGACTAACAAAATAACAATGGTTACCGGCTTGCCGTCCACGCTCTCAAAATCGATGGGCTCGCCAGCGATGCCCATCGCCATAACCAGTTCCTTTACCGCGTTGCATTTGCCGTGAGGGATGGCGATTCCTGAGCCGATCCCGGTGCTTTTGGTCTGCTCACGCACCAGCACCGCTTCTAAAGCAGTGTTTCTATCCAGCAGTAATCCGTTAGCGTCGAGCAAATCCACCAATTCAATTATCACAGCCTTTTTGTCTTTGCCCTCCAGCGGGACCTTGACGCAGGCCGGCTGGAGTATTTGTGTTAGAATCATTTTTACTTACCGTCGAGTATACTACCGTACCTTCTGTTCCATTACACAAAACCTTGTTTATACTTAATCATAGGTCTGATTGCAACAACTTTATGAAAAATTGCATCTATTTTTGTTACCGCTATTGTTATTCGTATACCTGCTGCCTTCTGCAGATGTAATCTGACCTTGTAAAAATAGCAAATGGAAATCAAGTTCTTCTTAGCAGTAAATTTCTGCTACCGGCATGTCGGAACCAAAACGAGAGTTTGAATAGGAAGAATCGACCCTTTTATATCTTAGCGCCTCTAACAAAATGAAATGGTCTTGCTCTGTACAGTCATTGAGATTGCTTCGCTTCGCTCGCAATGACATTCTATCATTGTCATTGCGAGGAGCGTA
>JBHIDV010000268.1:0-4307 GCA_046760285.1 Sedimentisphaerales bacterium | reverse complement strand
TGTTGATGAGAAAGTTCAATCTGGATGTGGAATTAGACGAAGAGCTCTTTAGTTTAGAGCCTCCACCCGGCTATACATTGGCATACCAAAAAACTCTGCAAGAAACAATGACAACCACTGAGTCGAGTCCGGAAGCGAAGAAGATCGAACGCGGTCTTACGCTCTGGAGCAATGGAGAAGAAGATGAGTCGGTTCAGACATTGCTGAGTGTAGATTGGACAAAACCTATAGAATTCTCCGACAGGATGTACTTGTTCAGTTTGACGGAAAAGGGATATATCGCAATAAAACTGCAAGACCAGCAGCAGGTTATGAAGGAGATGTTGGAAACAGCAAAACAGCTTAGAGGTCCTGTCAGGAAACTATGGGAGATGGCTCAAACTGCCAGGTCAAATAAAGACTATAGAAAAGCGGAATTGTGTCTGGAAACAGCGTTGAACTTAGGAAAATTAATAAACCGTAACCCTGAAGGTGTCGCTGTAGCGCAAACTCTGGGATTTTCTATCCGGCGCAAATCTCTGGATGAGATGGCAGAACTTTATAAGGTTACAAATCAACAGAATAAACTCCAGGAAGTGCAAAAGCAAATCCAGGAAGTGGATGCGGAGAGAAAGAGCTTTTTGGAGGGCTTAAAAAGCAAATTCGGTAGACAATAGGCATATCACTGAAGAACAAAGGTTAGAGGATTCATTAGCTCTTAAGTTCTCTAACCTTTTGCCACAAGAGCTCGCTGAGTTGTTTGATATTTTGGCCGGTAGGTAGGCGGTAGAGCTACGCAGTATAAAATCTGGAAAAAGGATTGAAATTGCAGTCGTTGAGTGTAATAATATAATTAAGTTTAGCTAACGCACATGATCTCTTTGAAGTTTTGTGCTGCCATAGGAGTTGAATATGGCCTATAAAGCGTTGGATGAAACCAGAATCAAAGAGCTAATAAAGCTGGCGTTTGTGGAGTTGCTCCAAGAACGCAAAGACTTGCTCTACAATCTCGTGGCGGAAATCGTGGAGGACTTTGCCTTGGCACGAGCCATAAAAGAAGGGGAGCAAACGCCGAAAGTGAGCAGAGAAAAAGTATTTCGAGCCTTGGGATGATCTCTTGAAAGTTGAGTTCAGAAAGAGCTTCGTCAAAGACCTGGAGCGAGTGACGGTAAAGGGTCTCAAGAAGAGAGTCAAACAGACCATAAAACAGGTTGAACAAGCACACGCTCTTCACCAGATAAGGGATGTTAAAAGGCTGCGAGGGGGTGAGGGATACTACCGAATCAGAATCGGGGACTACCGTGTTGGTTTGGTGGCCAAGGCAGACACGGTGGTTTTCGTGCGGTTTCTGCACAGGAAGGACGTGTATCGCTACTTCCCATAATAATAATGATGTTAGCTTTTTGTGCTCCTTACTTTTTGCCAGAGAATTTCGCATAGATCCTTGACTCCATTTCCAGCCACTGCTGAGATGGGGTAAATTTCTTTTCTTAGCTTTCTTCTTAAATCTTTAACAATTTTTCCATCCGGGTCGAGGTCAACCTTATTGGCAACGATAACCTCTTGCTTTTTAGCCAGGGTTCTGCTGTATCGTCCTAATTCGTTGCGTATGACTTTGTAGTTATTTGCAGGTTCAGAGCCGTCTGCCGGCATTATATCAAGAATGTGGACGATAATGCGCGTTCTTTCTATATGTTTTAAGAATTCGTGGCCGAGGCCGGCTCCTTTATGGGCATCCTCGATTAGGCCGGGGATGTCAGCCATAACGAAGCGACGGAAGTCGCTTAACTCAACAATGCCGAGCACTGGCTCTGTTGTGGTGAAGGGATAATCAGCGATTTTCGGCTTGGCGGCTGAACAGCGAGAGATGAGAGTGCTTTTGCCGGCATTGGGCATACCGACCAGGCCGACGTCGGCGATGAGCTTCAATTCCAGTCTTATATTTCTTTGCTGGCCTTTTTTGCCGGGTTCAGCATATTTTGGGGCTTGATTGGTTGGCGTTGCAAAGGCTTTATTGCCTTTTCCGCCTCTTCCGCCGCGACAGATACATACTTTTAATCCAACCTCATTGAGGTCTTTGAGCAGCAGGTTCAAGTCGGCATCGTAGATGAGTGTGCCTGGCGGGACATTGATTATCAGGTCCTGGCCGTTTGCTCCGTGTTTGTTACCTCCTGAGCCGGGCTGGCCGTTTTTGGCACGCCAGTGGTGTTTGCCGGTGAAATCCATTAAGGTGTCAAGATTTTCGATTGCCTGAAAATAGACGTTACCACCTCTTCCTCCGTCACCGCCGTCGGGCCCACCCCTGGGGATGTACTTTTCACGCCGAAAGCTGATACATCCGTTGCCACCATCTCCTGCCTTGACCCAGATTTGCGCCTCGTCAATAAACATAATGTTCGTATTGCGTATTGCGTATTGCGTATTGCGTATATCGTATTGCGTTTCTTATATAAAAAAAGGATGGTAAGCTACCATCCTTTTCTTCAGCGGAACTTGTTTATTCTTGTTAGACCACGTGAACCTTTCGGCCCTGGAAACGCACTTGTCCATCAGCGGTGGCAAATAGCGTATAATCTTTGCCCATCCCGACATTTTGGCCGGGGAAGAATTTTGTTCCGCATTGCCGGACGATGATCGAGCCGGCTTTTATAGCCTGGCCGCCAAACAGCTTTACACCTCTATATTGAGCGTTGCTGTCTCTGCCGTTCCTGGAAGAACCTTGTCCTTTTTTATGCGCCATAGTTCATTACCTCTGTTTTAGTATAAGCTTGAAATAAGCAATTTAACAATATTATATTTTAATGCCCCTTCTCCATTTTGTCCAGAAAAATTTTCAAGTTTGTTCAGGCAGAAGATTATTTTCTTGAAGCTCGTAAGCGTCTGATTACCGGTTGTGATTTACTGGTCTTCTTATGATTTTGCTCCAGGATTTTCATTGCCTTTTTAACATCGGCAACTTTCAGCACACCGGTTGTTCGTCCGCCTTTTGCACCGGCTGTACAATATGCATATGAAATATTTATGTGGCTCTTAGCCAGTTTTTCTGCCACCGCCGCCAGCGCCCCAGGCTTGTTATCTAAGTTCACACATAAAACATCTGTCATGCTATAAGGCATGTTGAGCTTCAAGAGCACCTCTCTGGCCTCCATCGGCGCAGCAAAAACCACTCGCATTACGCCGTGTTCCACTGAATCCATCACCGTCATGGCTATAATATTAATCTTAGCTCGCGCAAATTCTCCCAGTACCTGAGCCAGCACGCCCGGCTTATTAACCATAAAAATCGAAAATTGCGTTGTAACATACATAACTTCGGCCTCCCAATCAAAGGCAACTTAACCTATACTTGTTGCCTTGACGGCGCTTTCTTTATTCGGAAAGAATTTGAAGATCTTATCAAGATTAGTTATCTTAAACACCCGGTGCAACCGCGGATTTATCGCACTAATTACGACTTTGCCGTTATACGTTTCAAGTTTAGCCCGGATATCCAAAAGTAGTCCCAATACGCCAGAGGAGAAAAATTTTACCCCCTCAAAGTCAAATATTAGGCGGTTTGGGTGATTCTGGTCAATAAATTCCTTTATCTGGTTAGAAGCAGCGGCTATTGCTTCCACATCACTGATGCAGGCAGTCTTGAAAGTAACTACTGCCATGCTATCTTTTTTGGTTATTTCCGTGCCGACTTTCTCATCCATACCGATTGATACTCCTGGCAAATCAAAAGTTTCAAGCTATTATCTCAAATTTGTCTGACGACAGTCAAGATTTAACCACTCCAGTCGATTTTTTATTGGCATAACCAGCTTAGAGCCGTTTCGACATTGGCTTTGATTGGGTTTGTTTTTCATTAACCGCCGAGTTCGCAAAGAACACGGAGAAATAGGATAGAGAGCGTATTTCTCTATTGAACAATCACTTACACAAATATCCTTCTTCTCTGCGTACTCAGCGTTCTCTGCGGTAAAATGTAAATTGGCTTTGTTTGGCTTTGTTTTCACCAAGTGTCCTATTTGGTTTTTTTCTCATAATCCCTTGTTATAATTGGGCTTACATCCATTTGACTTTTTCGTAAATTGGCTTTGTTTTGCATAATTACGCTCTTTCAATCGCGCTCTTGGCCTTGTCATTCCGCACCCACTCGGCGGCGCTCGGGGCAGGCTTTGATGCGGAATCCACAAATCACCATTCACTAACGACTAAATTTGACTGGACCTGCTGGCCTTAAACGCCGTGCCACGCTCTGGCTTACTGACATGCCATCTGAAATGTCTATTTATCTTCGCCGCCAGACGAGTTACATTTGCCTGCTGGCAAACACGAAAATA
>JBHIDV010000267.1:0-4336 GCA_046760285.1 Sedimentisphaerales bacterium | reverse complement strand
CTGTGATAAAAAGTATTTTACAACCATTAAATCCCGCCGGCAAGCTCTTCATCTGTAGTTCTACTTTGCTCACACGCACCTCCTTAGCATTTCGTAGCCCAAACTTCTTCAATAGCGGTAAGTTCAACACCAGCTTTACCACTATCTCAAGCCACCGTATTGTACCACGTTCAAACGCTTTCCCATGATACTTCAGTTCGAGCACCTTCCTGTTATTATGAATTGGTCTCATCTTCAACGGTCTTCCAAGAACCTAATACCAAAATGCCCCTATGTCAAAATAAAGAAAATATTATATATTAAGAACTTCTAACAAAATGAGATTGCTTTGTCGCTACGCTCCTCGCAATGACAATGATAGAATGTCATTGCGAGCGAAGCGAAGCAATCTCAATGACTGTACAGAGCAAGACCATTTCATTTTGTTAGAAGCTCTAAGATATTGCACAAGACTATATAGTCTATTACTTGGCATATGTATCATAGTTATGATTCAAGAAAGTTATGCTGGATTTACAAGGATAAATCAAATGGGTTTTGATCTACAAAGTCATCTTCGTCGGAAATGGAATTTATGATGCAAGAAAAAAGGCATTTGAAGGAAAGGAGAATGATACGAGCAATAATAATCTTCTTCTTATCTTTTTCGGTACTTAGCTTTTTTCCGGCAGGTTGCAGCGAGAAGGATCTCGAAAATGATGACAAACGTTTGACCATTGCTGTCATTCCAAAGGGCACAATTCATGAATTCTGGAAGACGGTTCATGCTGGGGCTGAAATGGCTGCTCAAGAACTGCACGTCAAGATTATGTGGAAAGGTCCCCTCAAGGAAGATGACCGTGAGGCACAGATTTCCGTAGTAGAAAACATCATTACCAGGGGTGTATCTGGAATTGTTCTCGCTCCACTTGACGATGTTGCACTACGTAGGCCGGTTGACCAGGCGATGCAAAGTGGCATACCGGTAGTTATCTTTGATTCGGGCCTGCAGGGAGACAACTACATCAGTTATGTCGCGACGGATAACTTCAAGGCTGGGAAACTTGCCGGCCAGTATATGGTCAAACTACTCAATGGCAAAGGTAAAGTCATCGTGTTACGATACGCAGAAGGTTCTTACAGTACAACCAAGCGTGAGGATGGTTTTCTTGACGCAGTTCAAGCTTTTACGGATATTGAGATAGTAAGCTCCAACCAGTATGCCGGCGTGACCACGGAAAGTGCATTACGAGCAGCAGAGAATTTGCTTTCTCGATTTCGCAGAGCTGACGGAAGCCTGCAGATCGATGGTATCTTTTGTGCAACGGAGCCCACAACCTTGGGCATCTTGCGTGCATTGCAGAATATGGGCTATGCTGGAAAAGTCAAATTCATAGGATTTGATAGTTCCAAGACAATGATTGCCGCTCTAAAGGCAGGAGAGCTTAGTGGCTTTGTGGTACAGAACCCTATGAGGATAGGCTATCTTGGTGTAAAAACATTGGTCCAGCACATACGGGGCGAACAAGCACCTAAGCGAATCGATACAGGGTCAATTCTGGTTACGAAGAAAAACCTGAACCAATCCGAAATTCGTGAATTACTCAATCCTGACTTAAGCAAATGGCTGAAATAGTAAATATCACACAAACGCTTGGCACCATAGATAATCGCGTCACCTTGTACCTTGACCGACTACTACTCCGTCAGAGCTCATGGTGTAACAAAACTGACCAGGTATCGCCAATCTGCATTTGCCGTCTACCCAAACGAGAGCCATCCTTGCTAATAGGGACAGCGAAGCAAAGAATGTCACGAACATCAATTGCTTCATTGGCCAGACTTATATACATCTGTGCGATTGCACCATCATAACGGTATTACCCAACGATGGATAAGAACATATTTGCCCATATTCTACAAGTTACCCATTTTTCTCACCATAGGATACTCTGCCTCGCCGTTACTTTATCGGTAACAACGTCCGATAAAAAGCTATTTAACCACATCTGCCAGCCTCCCTATTCTGCCAAATGTCCCTTACCTATCTCTTGCACGTCAGCCTAATTTAATAAAATGAATGTCACTTATCCATACGTTGTACCTTATCTATCTTTCGGCATTAGAAAACCTTCACGAAAAAAACGGGAAAAATTTTAAATTTGGTATTGACAAGCTTTAGGGTGACAGATAAGTATTGGGATGTTCTTTTACCTAGTGACAAGGTTAAAAGAGAACCACTGCCAAAAGTGGGGGTATTTTGAGGTTGAGTGTAAGTCTTTACTAACAGGAAACCAGAAAATCTGTAGAAAGGGGGCAAATATGGGAAAGCCGAGACATTTTTGGGAGAGGAGAGAATTCTGCTTAGCGATGTCACTGACCTTAGGACTGATGTTGATATTTAGCCAACCCGGCTGGGCAGCACAAAATGAAAATGTGCATCATTATAAACTGCTCTCGGCCTTGGAGTATAACGGCAAGAGTCAGTTTAGAAACCAGGTCGAAACACTATGTACGGTAAGGAAGGTAATTTCAGGTGATAAAGTACAGTACTTTCTGTCTACAGATAATTGCGGCTCAGTTGGGGACAACCGTAGTTACAAAGAACGGTCTTTCTTGAAGGAACTGTCATTCGTTATTGATGGCAGGACCCAGTTTTTATCTGCAACGGGAAAAGATTTAGCATTTTTGGAAAAGGTAACTAATCAATGTGTTAAAACCCTCAAAAAAGTCAAAAAGGACAACGTTGGAAAAACATGGAAACAAGGTTTTGATCTTTCGTGCCTGGGTGATTCGGTTCCCCGTGAGCTGAAGTTTACTTTGACAGCCATACGACTGAAAACTAAAGCTCTTGGTGAGATGATAGCAGTCAGGGCGTTATCGGAGCCCTTTTTTGTTAAAACCGCCAAAGACAAAGATAGTGTAGGGTCTGTTCAATCCAAAATTAACAGCGTTTATGTCTTCGACCCAGAATTTGAGGATATCTATCTTAGTTTATCTGTTTTCAAGACGACCACAAATATCAATGGTTTCAATGAGACTCTTCAGCATATAGTCGCGACCTGTAAGGCTGATAATACGGGACAGCCAGTAGACTTTAGTAATCTGGGTAAAGACAAAGACTTTGAAAAGCTCACCAGCAAGCTGGGACTAACCAGCAATCTTAAGGTGGTTAAGGCATCGTCTTTGCCTCGGTGGGCACAAGCTGAGGGTATAAGAGCTGCCCAGGTGGCAAACATATGTGCGGCAGTGTCCTGTGAAGGTGCCTTAAATCCTGTAGCTATGGTTTTCCTGCCGGCAGCCCGTACAGTTCAGTTGCAGAGTTTCAGTGAACCAATAACCACCAGTGCCCAACTGGCAGGCTCAGGCGGTGGCGGCTTAGAAAATATGTTCGATTGGTTCGGCTGGAATTGGCAAACTGCTGCCTGGGGCGCGGGGATAACCTTTGGTACACTTGGCGCAGCTGGCGCCTTCGACGATGAGGATACAAAGTACCGCAGTCCAACCAACTAGCTCATGTTTGTCAGTTGCGTTCGTAAGCGCTTGTAAAATAAGGACTCAATCTTGAGTCTGTCACTATGGCTGTATTTTTGCGCCCTCAAAATCTGTTTTTTTTAATAACCCGAAGGGCAGAGTTCCACGGGCTATGCCCGTGGGTGAATGCAAACTCGCCCGAAGGGCGTCGAGCGAAGCTCGTAAAATGGAAACAGGTGCTACGGGCTCTGCCCGTAGGGTTTCCACCTTCTAATACTATGAGATTGCCACGGCCTTTAACGCCGTTCGGGTGAAGCGTCTTGTTCAGTCTGTCTCGTGTTTTCCGAGATTTCAAGAACAATAAGTTCATATGTTGACCTTCCCATATGTCCATAAATACCTCTCGGACTTAACCAGCCTTTGACTGTTACAGATTTTCCATCGGGCCGTGTACCCTCCGGAATCTGTGACCGTATAAAATCGGGGAAAACTATCCAATAAGGTCGATTATGTCCCTTAGGAGTGAAATGAGACTGTTCAAAACCAAGGCGTAGAATTCCTTCTAAAGCAACAGGCTGGTAGCCAAATTCTGACAGACTCATAAACTGTTTTGTTTTGGCTCGTTCTTCAATATGGGCTTTCCCGGAACGATAACCTCGCGCGTATGGTGTATTCTCCTTGTCCAGACTCGAGTAAGTATACGTGAGTCCAATTGTCGCTTGCAACGCGCCACGACGATAACCTCTGAGAAATTGAATTCTTTCCTCTTCGTTTTCATATTCAGCGATAGCAGCCTGGGCGGCTGGGATACATAGACGCAAGGGCATTGTTTCCTCATAGAGGCTGGCGTTGTAGAGAATCAGCGATATGAATAGAATTGTCA
>JBHIDV010000266.1:0-4337 GCA_046760285.1 Sedimentisphaerales bacterium | reverse complement strand
TCTGACTTTGCTGCCCAGCAAGTCTCGGATGGCCTCGGTAAGTACTCCTTGGATGGTTTTAAGCCCCGGCTGAATTTGCCAACCGTGGTGTTCGCTGCCGTCGTACGCGATGGTCAATTTTATATTGCGAATGGACATTGGGGATGGTCACAGCAACCTTTCCGCAATTTGGATGGCGTTCAGGGCTGCTCCTTTTCGCAACTGGTCGCCGGCCACCCAAATATTGATGCCGCGATTCTCCGGTATGGATTCGTCCTGCCGGATGCGGCCAACGAAAATATCGTCTTTGCCCGCCGCATCAATCGGCATGGGGAAACGGTTATTTTCACGGTCGTCCAAAACCTTTACGCCTGGCGCAGTGCTTAAAAGGTCCCTAACTTCATCTGGCTTAATTGGGTCTGTAAATTCCAGATTAATGCTCTCGCAGTGCGCTCTGAACACCGGGATGCGAATGCACGTGCAGGTGACCGCAATGTCAGGGCAGTCGAATATCTTGCGTGTCTCGTTGACCATTTTCATCTCTTCCAGGTTGTATCCGTTCGGACCCAGTTCGGAATTATGACTGAAAACATTAAACGCTATCTGATACGGAAAGGCCTTACACGTCGGCTCTTTCCCGTCGAGAATTTCGCGCGTTTGCCTTTCTAACTCGAGCATCGCTTGCATGCCTGCGCCGCTGGCTGCCTGGTAGGTGCTAACCACCATTCGCTTGACTGGATTGGCCTTATGCAGTGGCCAGACCGGCACGATACCGATAATCGTTGAGCAGTTCGGGTTAGCAATGATGCCTTTATGTTCCTTAATTTTTTGTGGATTTATCTCCGGAATCACCAGCGGCACATCCGGGTCCATCCTGAATGCGGACGTATTATCCACTACTACCGCGCCGGCCTGTACCGCCGCTGGTGCAAATTCCTTGCTTCGCGCTCCGCCGGCACTAAATAGCGCGATATCGACTCGATTGAAGCTGTTCGTGCTTAACTCTTCAACGATGTATTGCTTGCCTTTGAATTCGATTTTCTTGCCAGCCGATCGGCTGCTGGCCAGGACTTTTAACGAATCAAACGGGAACTCTCGCTCCTCGAGGATTTTCAAGAATTCCTGTCCTACCGCACCCGTCACTCCTGCAATTGCCAGATTCGGACCCATACCTTATAGCTCCTCAGAAATCTTTTCTTTCATCCAAACTTAAGGGCAGCCAAACAACGACTGCTCGCCAAAATCCAAAATTATAGTGTTTATATCGGCAAATTGCAATAATCGTTCGCTAATATATATCTTTTTATTCTACAGCTTCAGCTGGTTGTCTCTGCCAGATTTCGGCCATAACTGAGGCAGTAATAATGCAGATAAACACGAAGGCTGCTGCCGGCAGCGCTGCTTTCTCGCCAAAATGCTTCAGCGCCAGAATCGTCCCTAAGCCGGCATTCTGCATCCCAATCTCAATCGCCAGCGTCCGTCTCCTCGCCAGTTCCATCCGAAAGGCCCTGCCCACGCCATAGCCGGCTAACATCCCATAAATATTCAATATAATAGCCGCAACTAAAATCAGCCCCGTTATCATAAGCAGATAATCTTTGTTAAGGGCTATCACCAGCGAGCAAATAAATATAATAAATGTCACCGATATCGCCGGAAAAACCGCCAACACTTTTTCAATTTTTTCTTTGAAGTAATGTCTTACTCCAAAGCCTATAAATAGTGGCACTATCACCATTTTGATGACACTTAGCACCATCTGCCAGAAAGGAACTTCCAGCCGTGACCTTGCTAAAATAAATGTTAATCCCGGCGTAAGTATCGGACATAGTAATGTAGAAACCGTTGTGAGCGCAACCGAATAAGCCGTATCAGCTTTAGCGATATAGCTCATCACGTTACTTGCCATCGCCCCGGGCGCTGAGCCGGTTAGTATTAACCCGACCGCCACCTCCGGCGGCAGATTGAATAGCTTCGCTAACACGAATGCTCCTAATGGCATAATAGTAAATTGCGCCCAGCTACCAATAAATACAATGATCGGCTTGGCCACAATGCGTTTGAAATCTTCTATTTGTAGCACCGCACCGATCCCGAACATTGTCAAAGCGAAGAACCACTCCATCCCTGGCCCCAAAGCCCTAAAAGGCTTTGGGAAAAAGTATGCTGCCAACCCCAATGAAATCACCCATATCACAAAATACTTGGTATAAAGAGTCAGTATCTTCTTTAACATGTGGCAAAGTATAAGTCCACATTTATAAAGTGACAATCCCAAAAATATTTAACCTCGTGTTCCTTCGACCTTGCTCAGGCCTGTCCCGAGCAAGGCCGAGGGGACAGGTTTACGTGGGGTTTGTTATTCTGATATTTACCCCCCAAGCCTGCCCTGAGCGAAAGAAAGCCCGCCCTGAGCGCAGCCGAAGGGTCGAAGGGTTTATTTAGTAGTTATTTACCGTCGCTGTTAGGGCAGCGAAATAATAAAACAAGCGGGGCCTATACCGCATAATCAGTATAGGCCCCGAACTGATGTCCGCCTATGGCGGACTTAATCTGCGACAAGCCAACACTATTGTGCTGGCTGGGGAGGATACAGCCCGATGTCGTCAAAGTATACCAGCCCTGAAGCAGGCTGAGGATTGGCCTTGTCGCCAACGCCAATAATCATCTTCTTGATGCTTCGCGGATTCACGCCTGTAAACTCCGCCAAGTCAACATTCCACTGAGTCCACGCGCTTATGGTCGTCGCAGCAGCATCCGGATGTTTGACCGTTGCAGTCTTGTTGGCGCTATCTGCCAGAGATACATACAGTGGCGCAGCAGTGTTGGCAGGCTGAGCCACGCCAATCTCCGCTACCTGCCACGGGCCCGTAACCGCGCCAGTGGTAGAAACATCAGAGAATTTGGCCACACAAGTTACGCCAGACGCATGGCTGGTCAAGGCTAAGCCTATATAAACATTCGGCGGCATAGCGATAGTCTGCGGACTCCATACCATCAGATGCCAGGGGTCAGTGGCAGGGTCACTGGAATAGTAGGCACTAAACGCATTGCCCGAACGCTCCAGCTTTACCCAATAGGCAGCTGTGATGGCCTTTTGCTCAGCAGTCGCCACTGAGCTGTCGCTGCTGGCACTGCCATTGGTAGTGCTCCTCAACTGGAATCTGCATCCGTTACCAGGTGTGATGTATACCGCAGCAAACTTCGAGCCTGGGTCCAGCGTCTCGCGAATCATCGGCCCAGCCTTGGCCCAGTTGTGGGTATGGTCCACACTGAGCACCTGGGCAACGATGCTGCCGTTGCCGTTGAGCTGCTTGTAGGCGTAGCGGAATTCGTCGCGTGAACCCCAGATATCTGCGCCATCAGCGCTCATCGTGAAAGTGCCAGGAGGTGATTCCTGAAAGGCTACCGGATTGCCTCTGAACCACAGGACCAATGCTGTAACGCCTTTCCAGTTCCAGTCCTGCGGGACAGCCCAGGTGCGTTCGGCCTCCGAGTATGCCACGCCGCCAGTGTTGTCGTAAAAGAATGGCATGGACTGCGCACCGCCGTGAACGATCTTTTTCTCCACAAACGAAGGCTCGGCGTAACCTACCTGCGAGCCATTTGTAGCAACACCCCATCCGTCTATCCACGTGTCGAATATCCGGTCAGGCTCAAAGTCGTTGTAGTCCTCAAAGTCATCCACCACCAGAGACTTCTGGGTGCTGAAGTTCCAGACATTGCCTTGCCAGGTGGTGGGGGTCTCAGCCTCATTGACCTCATCGACCCGCCAGTAGTAAGTCTTGTCTAAATCAAGGGACAAGGGACCATAGCTGGCCTGGCTCACGGTAGTAACAGGAGCAGTGCCGTCTATCACTGCCTGCTGGTCGGTGCTGAAGTACACATTGTGCGAGGCTGCCTCTCTTCCCGCTATGAAGCTCAGGAACACGTCAATCGTCTGGCCTATCGTTGCTACAGGCACATCTGTGGCCCCGGAGGCTGGGTCAGGCTCTCTTGCCAAGACCGGTATGTAGAAGAAGCGAACCTCACTGAGACCATATTGGGGCAGGACGCCTCCCCAGTTGCTGTTGGCCGTAAGCTTGACGTACTTTGCCGGCACTCCAGCCATATCAACGGTGGTATTGTGAGCATAACCAGGCATACCTGGTGCTCGGGCAAATTCATGAGTAGTATCTAATGTGGCCCAGTTGGCACCATCGCTGGAATACTCAATGGTAACATCCTTGACCCCGAAACCGAGAATAGGCTCAATGGAGGTATTATGGTTCCAGACCCACATCTGGTGCAGTTTATAAACCCGGTCAAACTCATACTGTATCCAGGTCGGCTGCGCCCCAGTCATACTACTAAGCCAT
>JBHIDV010000265.1:0-4353 GCA_046760285.1 Sedimentisphaerales bacterium | reverse complement strand
CGTGTGGACCGAGCGGGCTATTGACGAACGGTTACGAGAGAAGTTCTTCCCCGGCGCGGTACAAAGCCACGCTATGAACTACGCGGTTGTCCGTGATGGAAAGGTAGTAACACGGCGCAGCTTGATGCTGGCCGAGGAAGGCAAATCAAAGGAAATCCCCGCCTGCCCTCGTTTTCACGTGACACCGGAGAATCGTCTGTTTGTTTTGTACTACGTCTATGGCACGGATGTTGCAGGCAAATCGGTTTCGGAGAACCGGATCATGGAACTTCATTTAGACGGTTCCAGTAATCCGCCGTTCCGCGTGCCGCTGAGCTATCCGATGAATAATTTCTTTACAGCAACAGTGCGCGGCGGTTCGCCACCATCGAAGATTATCGATCTGCTTGGCACGCGGGTTAGCGGTGGAGGTATTAGCTACGCGCGGATCCGACTTCAGGAATAACACAAAGGTGAGCTAAAATCCACCCTACATGTTGCATACTAAGTCTGTCCCGGCAGAGGCCAGAGTTCTGACGGTGTCCGAGCTGTCTTCATATAGTTTGCAATCTTCGCCACAATTTGCGGATGTTGCTCGGCAACGTTGTGCTTTTCTGCGATGTCTACTTCCAGATTATAAAGCTCTATCGGCCCATCGGGATTTTTCGCCACATTCAGCCGAACACCCTTCCAGTAGTCCATCCGCACAGCCTGCTTTTTACCTCGCTCATGAAATTCCCAGTACAGAAACTCGTGCTTCCTTTGCTTTTGGTCCTGGCCTAAAAGCGTTGGAACCATCGAGATGCCGTCAATGCCTGTTGGGCTCGTTACACCAGCCAGTTCGCAACAGGTCGGCAGAAAATCCCAGAACGCTGAGACATGGTGACTGACCGAACCAGCTTTTATTTTGCCCGGCCAGCGGGCTATCATCGGCACCCGAATGCCGCCTTCGTATAAATCTCGCTTGATACCCCGTAATGGGCCGTTGCTATCGTTGAAGTCTGGGTTGTTTCCACCCTCGCGGTGAGGGCCGTTATCGCTGGAGAACATCACCAATGTATCTTCATCCAGACCAAGCTCGGCCAGCTTCGCAAATAGCCTGCCGATGTCACGGTCCATCCTTGTTATCATGGCCGCGTGGCCTTTCTGCGGCTCAGGCCAATCCTTATCCGCATATTGGCCCAAAGAAGGCACCTCCATACCTTCTCGCCCTGCCTCGTTGTTAGCGTGTGGAATCGTAAAGGCAAGGTACAAAAAAAATGGCCTATCCTTGTTGCGCTCAACAAAACTTAGAGCTTCTTCAGCCAGCAGGTCGTGTGAATATTTCGCCCGCTGGATAGCTACGCCGGCGCCATCAGGCCGGGGATTCGCCACCTTATTGCCTTCCAATGGAACTCTTTGCTCGTTTCGGAAGAGAAACTCTGGATAATAATTGTGGGCATGTCGCTGGCACAAGTAGCCGTAGAAGTAGTCAAAGCCCTGTTTATTGGGTATGCCTGTAGAGCCGGGCCCACCCAGGCCCCACTTACCAATAAGAGCGGTAGCGTAGCCCGCCTCCTTCAAGAGCTCGGCGACGGTAACAGTCTCGTCAGGCAAGGGTGTTTGGCCCATGGGCTTCGCCTCTCGGTTGCCTCGAACGTAGCAGTGGCCGGTGTGCAGGCCGGTCATCAAAGCACACCGTGACGGCGCGCAAACCGTGCTGCCGGCGTAGTGGTCGGTGAAGCGCATTCCGTCCGCTGCCATTCGATCCAGATTTGGCGTTGCAATCTCCTGCTGCCCGTAGCAGCCCAGGTCCCCGTAGCCCAAATCATCCGCCAGGATGAAAATGATGTTCGGCTTTTTTCTTCGAGCTGCTGTTTGTCCTATACCGGCACAGCTCGATAGCAAGGAAGGCATCCCTGCGGACGCCACTGCAAAACCCGTAAATTTAAGAAATTCTCTTCTGGTTTGCCTATCCATATTTGTTCTCCCGATTATTCAACCTGCTTTGTAGAAAACGCCATACTGGCTGGAACCCCCAGTGGAACTGGGGGCTAAATATCTTATTTAGGGTTCTGGCTTGCCTCGCTGTTTAAAAAATGCGCAGGCAAGCAGTATATTATCGCAATCGCTTAATGTCAATGGAAAGACTAAGTTGAGAATTTACAAAATATGCTGGACTGTATAGCAGTTTCGATTATTATTAAGGCTTGTGCTCTATAAACAATAACCATTTATAAAAAGGAGTCTTTGCGATGAAACGGGTTCACATTTTCTTTTTAACGGTGATTGTTGGATTTGCCGTAGCATTACCTAACACAAGCGGCCTGCGCCCAGCAGAAAACGGATTTACTCCTTTGTTTCCAAATGATAGCCTGGCCGGCTGGAAAGTTAGTGATTGGTCCGATGTAAGCATACCTCAGAAGGTTAAAGGGACACCGTGGAGGATTGAAGCTGGCGTTCTCTATGGCCTGGGTAAACGCACCTGGCTCATCTCGCCGAGGCAGTACAGCGACTTTACGCTAAAACTCGATTCCAAGATTAGTCCAGGCGGCAACGGTGGCATAGGATTGCGCTTCGGCCTCGATGGCGATCCAGCCTACAAAGGGATAGAGATTCAGATAGTAGACGAGGACGTTTATTACCGCGGCCGGGCTCGGCCCGAGCAGCGAACCGGCTCGATTTACGACGAAATTGCCGCCAAACCGGGCGCCGTTAAACCGGTCGGCCAGTGGGATTCGTGGGAAATTACTGCCCGTGGCAGCCAGGTGACAATCGTGCTCAACGGTCAGAAGATAATCGATGTAGATCTGTCGCGCCAAATAAAAGCTCGGCAGAAGAAAGGACCAGCCCTGGCAGAGCGACCACTTAACGGCCATATCGGCTTTCAAAACCTCAACGGCACCATCACCTTTCGCAATATTATGATAAAGCAGCTTAATGGAGGTGACAATGAGTTTGTGCCTTTATTTAATGGCAAGAATCTGGACGGCTGGGTAAACGTCAATTGTGCGCCGGAAACCTGGACGGTGCGGGATGGCATCATCGTCTGCAGCGGAATCCCCACCGGCGTGCTGCGAACCGAAAAACAATACGAAAACTACATCCTCGAATTGGAGTGGCGGCACGTGAAAGAAGGCGGCAACGCCGGCCTATTTATCCATTCCGACGCATTGCCTGCCGTAGGAAAGCCTTTCACTCGTGCTATCGAAGTGCAGATAATGGATGGCCGCAATACCGAAAGTTACACCAGTCATGGTGACGTATTTGCCATACAAGGCGCCACCATGACACCAGACAAGCCCCATCCCAAAGGCTGGATGCGCTCTCTTCCTGCCGAGCGACGATGCAAACCCGCTGGCCAGTGGAACCATTATCGTGTTGAGAGCCGCGATGGCATGGTTACACTGGCTGTCAATGGCAAGGTAGTGACACGGGGATTTCATTGTAATCCCCGCAAAGGCTACATCTGTCTCGAATCCGAAGGCAGCGAGGTCCATTTTCGCAACATCCGCATCCGGGAGCTGCCCAGCTCCAATCCGCCTGCTGATGTAGTCGCTCAAGAAGACCGTGGCTTTCGTTCGCTGTACAACGGCCTGGACCTTCGCGGCTTCAAGCAAGTCCCGGGCAATAAAGGCCATTGGCGAGCCAAGAATTGGATTCTGGATTATGACGGCAAAAGCGAAGCCCAGAGAGAGGACAGAAACTTGTGGACAGAACAGGAATTTGGGAATTTCGTGCTTATCGTGGACTGGCGTCTGCCAGCCAAACCCCAAATTGACCACGTGCCTGTGATTCTGCCGGACGGCTCGTATGTTACCGATTCAAAAGGTGAAAGATTGACCGTGGCGGTGCTTGATGCGGGCGATAGCGGCATTTATCTGCGTGGCAGTTCCAAATGTCAGCTCAACATCTGGAATTGGCCGGTCGGCTCAGGTGAAATCTGGGGATATCGCAACGATAAGAATATGCCTGCCGAGGTGCGGAGGGCTGCAACGCCCATTCTGAATGCAGATAATCCCGTTGGCCAATGGAACCGCTTTGAGATTACTGCGGTCGATGACCGTGTCACCGTGGTCGTCAATGGCAAAATAGTAATTCGCGATGCTCAGCTTCCCGGCATACCCGAACGCGGCCCCCTCGCGCTGCAACATCACGGCGACCCCCTCCAGTTCGCTAACATTTACATCAAGGAACTCGACTGAAGTTAACAGATGCAATAATAAAACTATTGGGGCCTATGCCAAATCAAAAGAACAGCATAACAGGATTACCCTCTCGACTTCACTCTGCCGTGAGGCATCCTGTAGAGAGACAAGCTTGTTAATCCCGTCTAATAAAATCAGCATAGGCCCCGAATCAACCGAACTCGCCAAAGTCGAATCAATGCAATAC
>JBHIDV010000264.1:0-4394 GCA_046760285.1 Sedimentisphaerales bacterium | reverse complement strand
GCTGAATGGTAAATCGATAAGTTGCCTCAAAGCCGCTTTCAGGGCTGAATGTTTTTTTGATAAGCTCGTTGCGAAACTGAACGGCACTATCCCATGGATTTCGACTCAGCCCATTCTTGGCAAATGCAAATTGGGACGCCTGATAGAAATAAATGTTTTTCTTTGCCTGCCCGCTTGCCGTGACATCGACGTAATCCAGTGTTAGCACGTTCTGCTCTATTGGGTCAACCTCCAGCTTGCCTTGCGGGGTGACGACCTTGATAGTCTCTTCTACCTCATTCACAGGCTCACGCGCCGTTTGGGACAGAAACAGCAAAAGGCTGCCACAAGGTGGCAGCTCGAAGCAAGTTTTTACTCCGGCACCGACCTTCTCAAACGAATACAAGGAAATCTCTGCTGTACTCGGGTCCCATCTTTCGACACTTCGTGCTGCCGATCTTATCACCCCTGCCGATGACGCATCTATGCTCGTGTTGACCAACAGAAGAAACTGTCCGTCCCTAAGCACTCGCCTGTGATGAAATAGGATGCCTTTGTCGTCTTTATCTCGCTTGATGGCAAATCCATCCTTCGACCTGGCTAACAGTATTTGCGGCACTTTGCCTGGCTTAACCTGCTTGAAGCCCAAATGTAGTGCTGCTTGCTTGCCCCAATTCGACGACCGACCGTCAACACGCGAGGGTGCTTGTCCACAGCAGAGCACCACTCCACCGGCTTGCAGATACGCATCAAGCAGCTCCGTCGTTCTATGGTTAAGATTCTCGGTCAGAGGCGGCAAAACGACCGTATCGTACGCACGCTGTCCCACTCTAAATAGCGCCTTTTCGGTCGACCCGTGGCGTGCAATAATATCTTCACAGCCAATATCATATTCAACTTGAGCCTGCTCCAGCGACATTATCATCTGCTGGAACTGGTTTCCAATTTTGTTGAGCTGGTCTCGCTGGCTCGAATCACCCTGGTACAGCCACGCACTCGTCGTGGGCTCGAGCACAAGGACCCGGTTAATCTGCTGCCCCTGGGACATAATCAGCGATAGCCTTGTGAAATAGTCAGCCATCACATGGTACGCCTTCCACCAGGGCTCGTGATAGGAGAAAGACTGCGGGTGGTCGCGCTTGCGTGCACCTCTTATCGTGATGTATGAAAGATGCTCATCAAGCGTATTGACTCCCAGCACATAAAGCCAATCACCAATTCGCTTCATATCCTCAAAGCGCAGGTCCCATCCACCTGCCCCGTACGCCTCACACAGCGTCCTCTTTCGTCCAAGCTGATTGGCAACGCTTGAAAGCTCCTTAACCGCTCGAACATTGCCGAACTGCGCGTGTGTATCCTCACGGTATTGATTCATCAGCGTATCAATTGCCGGCCTCTGGTGCCAGGCGTACATCGCCATATTATCAGGTGACCTCAGGCAATTCGGCCATTCGTGCTCCCAGTAATGACCCGTAAACTCGATGTTGTACCGTTCGCAGTACTCGTAGTACGGCTTGGCCCAGCGCTCGATAAACAGCTCCAGCAGAACCTGAACGTAGTTGTGTCTCACTCGCTTCCAATCACCGGTCGGCCGCGCCAGGCTGGGCAGATTATCGATAAGGCTATATCCCCATCGCTCCTCAAACACATCCGGCAAATCATCCGTCCACGGCAGCCCGCCTGCCGGCGCCAGGTGTGGCTCATCCGTGAAAACACCCGGCACACGCTTGCCATAATACTCACCTATCTCGCGGGTGTACGCGTCCATCGTTATGGCCAGAAACTTCTCTGTTACACCTGGGTACATAAGATCGACGTAGAACTTGCCCCCATACCATGGTGAGCTGCCCGCGCGTCGTACGGATGCGACTAAATATTTGCCCTCTGGAAGCTGAGGCCAGGGTCGCGCCTCATTGGAGACATTGTCATAACCGCTTTGAGTAAGCTGAAAAACCGCCACAGAATTCTCATCGAGCTTACCCGGCGACTCTTGCTCCTTGATTACCAGACCGCGACCGCGGGACTCAGGCATAGCTTCAGGAACTAACCCGCCGGCAAAACCCGATGGATACGAGTTCTCATCGTAGATCCACACGTTCATATCGAGCCGCTCGGCCTCTCTCAGCGCCGCCTTCCACAGCCTGAACCAGTCACTCGATAGATAAGGTGTCATCAGACCGGGCCGAGGATGCACGAACACCTGCTTGACGTTCTGCCCTGCCAAATCGCGCAATGTGCTGACGATCTGCTCCTCGCTGAGCATGTCGTTCCAGACCCACAGAGGCGCAGAACTGTACTGGCGTGGCGGCTCAGCAAATAGTTTTTTCATAGCAGCCGAATCCACAGCCTCCAGTTGACTATCAAGAACCAAGACCCCAAAACAGATGAATGTCCAAATAGATATCCCCAGCTTTGTTAAGATAGAGTACTTCATGACATCACCTAATTCGTCTTATAATAGGACCGTTACAATCAGGCTGCAACAATGCAAGCCCAGAATTCTAACAGCGATTCTTTTCCTTACATGTAGCCGCTCAAATGATAACCAATCCTTTGCGACCTCGCAAGAAAACTTAAGCTCGCAAAGACAGTTTATCCCCTATGACCCCACCAGAACAAAATCAAAACATCCTTGGACTGCTCTACAATTAAGACTTGTCCTGTTTCTCTGGTCAGAAAATACGGAACGCCCAGTCCCTTGATGTGAGATGTCATGAACAACGAAATGACTGAATATGACTTGCCAGCGGTCGATCTATAGCTGATAATATGAAAGTACACAAAAAGAAGGCCCCCTTTGGCCGAGAAATGGCCTAAAATAATGGGCAGGGGCGGAATCGAACCGCCGACACACGGATTTTCAGTCCGTTGCTCTACCGACTGAGCTACCTGCCCTTAGCACTTTGCGAAACAATAACTATAGTAAAGACGCTGTCTGTCCGGCGTATATTCCTATCAACTTGGAACATAATCAAATTATAGTTTATTATATCTAAAGGAAAAACATGTTCAGGGCTCTCGCAAAGCGGGGTCCCTCAGACACATTTTCCTCTTACTTTACACCCACCAGGTTAATACTGCAAGAAAATTATAACCGTTCCAAAGATTAGGGAAGAATTTTAGGAATTGTTGGTAAGTCTCCTTTGATAAACTATTTATCGTAGACCACATTTACCATCCCCAGCTCGAATAAGCCGACCGTAATTACTATAACAAGGGTGCACATGACGAGGTAATATTATTCAAGAAAATTGTTCTAAACAGCCGAAATTACTCATAGTTATCAACTCAGCACCAATTGGGCTCGAGGCGGGTGGGCCCGACTTAGTGGTGTGGGTGGTTGCAACGCCGCAGGACAATTGGTGCGGGACAGGATTTACGGATGAAAGCAGACGAAAACAAAACGGTCGCGGAAGAAGCCACGTCCATTTTACAACTGGAAAGGCCGCTTTTGCCCATTGACAAATACGCGGCTCGCAAAGGACTGACCAGAGCCATCGTGGAAGAATGTGGCCGATTGGGCATCCTCCATCTAAGGAAATACAAAGGTAAAACGTATGTTGTCGATGTACCTCCAAGCCCATATCAGCCTGCATGTGAAGAGGACCCTATTTTGCGGGTTCCCACTTCGCAATGCATCGCGAAGCAGGGTCCCTTGCCAGAAAGTTACAACATGGCGGCCCAAGTCACCCCAAAATCCGCCGGTAGCAGACAAACTATCAACAAAACCACCCAGGCCAAAAAGATATCTGAGGGTTCCCGCAAAGCCCCGTCCCAAGTAACCCAGAAGGTAGCTCCTGATGCACATAAAATTATGGGCAAGCCTGCAAAATCAAACATTGAGTCCGCCAGAGGCGGACCGACGTTAGCTAAAAACATGTTTTGTAAAGCTTCCAAGATTAAGAGACAGCTAATAGGAAAAATCAAAAATGAAACTACTGAGAATTTCCAATTTAAAAATCGAAAATTTTCTGGGCTGACTGAACAAGCTCAGGCCAAACGCGCTTGGCAAGTCACTGCAGTTTCTTTGATAGTATGTCTTTGTGTAGTTTTCCTTACCGGTCTGTGGCTCTATATGAATCAGAGAGTCCACCGCAGCAGGCTGGACCAGGCATCTGCAAGTATTCAAAATGTATATGATGATTCCGTGCGAACCAGCCAGCAGCTCGCAACCTTCCAAAGCAAGCTGGTCGAATCTACAGCAGAGCTCGAATGGGTAAAAAACGAATTGAACAATACCAAGGCAGAAACGGAAACCACCCAAGCGGAGATAAAAAGCCTTCGACATGAAATCACAAAGGTAAGACAAACTCTGGAGACCGTCCAACAGCATAATATTGCAGCGTTAGAACAACTCAAACAGCAGTTTCAGCAGCTTACAGCTCAGCTAAGCGAGTTTATCCAAAATAATCAAA
>JBHIDV010000263.1:0-4404 GCA_046760285.1 Sedimentisphaerales bacterium | reverse complement strand
GATTAAATCAGGAGGGCGTAACCATCCCCAAATCCTTCGGATTTGAGGCTGCCATACGCTATGGAGCTATACAAATCAATGTTACCCAGAATCTGTGCTGTTTGAACCATGCCTTAAGAACTTTTGGAAAACTTTTTGTAAGTCTCTGTTGCATGGATGGTTGCAACGGTTTAGGGGACATTTGAAAAATGAATTAAAATGAGTAAAAATTGACAAAAATACATATTTTTTTAGCAAAATTTAGTAAAAAGGTATTACTTTTGAGAAGAACTTAATTAGACATTTCGGGTAGCTAATAGATAGAATACTTTTTAGCCAATCTTCCTCTTGACAATCAATGCTATTTGTGTAGAGCGAAAATCTACCTGTTAAGAGCTTCTGATAAGCAGAACTTGTAGGTAAAATGAATTTGAAATTTATATGGCTGACCACTCGGATTTTGTGTTGACTTTGGTCAGGGTCAACATTAGAATGCCGACGCTCGATTAGGTGGTAGCGGGCTAATGGGACCGGCCCTACCGGAAAGACATCTGAGGCTAAAATTTGGAGGCAAGGATGTCCAAGTATCTCAATAAATCCACCGAGCATGTGGATGTCTCAAATGATGATGGACTGCATGCTCTCATTACGTCGTTCTCCCGGGCGTCGTTCCAGGCAAGAAATCTGTCTCGGTGCGTTAATGTGTACCAGCAGATGCTAAGGGATGACGAGGCCGTCATATTCCTTGGCCTGGCCGGAGCACTGGTGCCAGCGGGAATGCGAAAGATTATTGCAGATCTGATACGCCATCACTTCATCGATGTATTGGTTAGCACCGGGGCAAACCTCTTCCACGATTTCTTCGAGGCTATAGGCTACCACCATTACGTAGGCGAGCCTCCAGCAGATGACTCGCAACTTTGTCAGGCCAAGATTGACCGGATTTATGACACATACGTGAGCGATACGGAACTTGGTCACGCCGAGCAAAGAATAGCCCAAATCGCATCGAGCCTGGAACCGAAAAGCTATTCAAGCAGAGAATTCCTGGAGTGTCTGGCTGCTGAAATTGACGACAACGAATCTATTCTTTGCACGGCGCTAGCCGAACGGGTCCCAATATTCTGTCCGGCTTTGTGCGATTCGGCAATTGGAATAGCGCTAACTCATCATTATGTACGGTCGAATAATGAGCCAAGACTGATTATAGATCAGATTCGCGACAACTTTGAGATACTCCAAATAAAGCGTGATGCTGCCAGGACAGGAGCTCTTTATTTGGGCGGAGGCGTGCCAAAAAATTACATTCAGCAGTTGACGCCGATGCTTGACGCCTTGGCCGTAGAAGGCCAAGGGCACAAATACTTTATTCAGTTGACGACCGATGACCCAAAGTTCGGGGGGCTTAGCGGCTGCACAGCTGGCGAGGCTGAATCGTGGGGCAAGGTGGCATTTGATGGACTATCTGCCACTGCATACGTAGATGCAACCATTGGCTTGCCATTGCTTGCCGGAGCGGTGCTCAACAACCTCTCCGGTCAGATAACAAGAAGAAAACGAATTTTTTGTTGGAAAGGAGATAGATTGGAGGGACTAAAAATTGAGTAAAGGGACTCACGTTATACTGGACTGCTACGGTGTTCCGTCTGATGTGTGCCTCGATGACAAGCGGCTGCTCCAAATTGTTATACGCGCCGCCAGGTCAGGCGGTGCCACCATTATCAACACCTCGCGTTACCGTTTCGGCTATGATTCCCCTCCTGGATGCACCGTCTTGGTAATGCTGGACGAGAGTCACGTCTCGGTGCACACCTACGCAGAGGAAGGAAAAATGGCCATTGATGTCTTCACCTGTGGCAATAATACCGATGGTCGTGTTATTGTAGAGCAGCTAAAAAAGGAACTCCAGCTTGATAGTTGTGAAGAAAAGCAGTTCGATAGATTCTAAATCTACGTTGCGCCGAGGGCATTCGGAGGTTTAGCCGTCACCATGCCGGCGATGCCTAACCAAGGATAAAAACGGAGGGTATGCTTTGTCCAACAAGGCAACGCTGGACAAGCAAGATAGTATTATGAATCCTGATAACAGTCGGCCCAGTGCAAAAAAATATCCGTATAACTTCGGTGCAATTGCTAAGGCTTATTCAGGCCCGGACGCCGCCGTTTGCCTGATTCCTTTCGGTTACGATTCTACCAGTAATCCCACGGCGGCAACGCGGAGGGGGCCGGAGGCGATTTTGAGAGCCTCGCGAAATCTTGAATTGTTCGATTCCGAAGTCGGTGTGGAAACATACAAGGTCGGCCTTGCGACCTTAGATGAAGTGGAGCCGAACGTTAATTCCCCCCTGGAGAATTCAAAGGTTGTCGAAGTGGTTGTCACAGAGGTCTTAAACTCTGGTAAATTGCCCATAATTTTAGGAGGCGATCATTCGTTAACGCTTGGGGCAGTGCGGGCTGCACTGGCCAAATACCCCGATATAGGCGTTTTAATACTGGATGCACATCCGGATGTCTTTGATAAATACGAGGGCACAGAGTACGGACATGCAAGCGTTACGAGGAGAATCCATGAGCTTGGGGTCACCGTGATTATCGCTGGCCTGCGCTCGGCATCACGCCAAGAGTTTGATTTCATCAGAAACTGCGCAATTACCACTGTCCCGGCACGTGACATCTTGAAATCGAATGAGGCCGTTGAGCGTGCTGTTTCGGTGCTTCCTGAGCGCATCTACCTTTCGCTCGACCTGGACGTAATGGACCCCGGCGAGATGCCGGCGGTCGCCAATCCCGAGCCGGGTGGGCTGCGATGGTACGATATTGTAGATTGTCTGGAGAGGGTGACCCGCAAAAAGACGGTTGTGGGCTTTGACGTGGTCGAGCTTTGCCCTATTGCGGGCAATCCTACCCCCGATTTCATAGCTGCTAAGCTTATCTATCGTACGATTGGTCTTATCTTTAGACAAAACCCCGCGTAGAACGGGGGGTTAAATACTATAGTACGCTATGGAAATGGATTTCAGAGAGAAAATTACAGGCTATTCGATAAGGTACTATAAACTTGTCACCGCTATTATGGTGCTGTTTACTTTAGGACTGGGGGTACTCATTCCGCAGATATTGGTTGATACAGAACCTGAAAATATGCTCGCAGAAGATGAGCCGGTCCGAGTTTTTCATAATCAGACCAAGAAGGACTTTGTCTTAAGCGACATGGTGGTGCTCGGAGTGGTCAACGATAAACATCCAAACGGCGTCTTCAATAAGTCTTCGCTGACGAAGATTTATGAATTGACTGAGTTTTCAAAGAGGCTTCGTTGGCCAAGTGAGCAAGACCCTAATGAGGAAATCGGTGTTATTGAAGTGGATTTGCTCGCCCCTTCGACGGTTGATTATATCGGTCAGGGCGGACCCGGCGTGGTTAAGTTTGAATGGCTGATGCAAAGGCCGCCAGAGTCAAACGCTGATGCGTTGGAAATTAGAAATAAAGCGATGTCTAATCCCTTGCTCAAAGGGACGGTTGTCTCCGAGGATGGAAAAGCGATATGTTTGTATCTGCCATTAACCAGCAAGGATTTGAGCCACAAGGTATATACGAAGCTGAAGGAAAAAATCGCTGAGTTTGAAGGTGACGAGGCCTATCACATTACCGGCCTGCCGGTAGCTGAAGATACGTTCGGCTATGAGATGTTTGTTCAGATGGCCATATCGGCGCCGCTGGCAATGCTGACGATATTTATTTTGATGCTGATATTCTTCCGCAAGTTAGTGCTTATATTTGCACCGATGATAGTAGCACTAGTTTCGGTGATTTCCACGATGGGACTTCTAATTGGGCTGGGCTATCCGGTGCATATTATGAGCTCTATGATACCGATTTTCCTTATGCCGATAGCGGTGGTGGACTCGGTACATATTCTTTCTGAGTTCTTTGACCTTTATACAAAACAAAAGGGCAGGAAACAGACCACGCAGGAAGTTATGAGCAATCTTTTTATACCGATGCTGTATACTTCACTCACATCGGCTGCTGGTTTTGCGTCGCTGGCCCTTACGCCGATTCCGCCGGTGCAGATGTTCGGCGTATTTGTGGCCGTCGGCATTATGATTGCATGGGTGTGCACGATTACTTTTGTGCCGGCCTACATAATGATGCTGAAAGAAAGTTGGCTGGCCAATTTCGGTGCTGCGGCTGTGCGTGAGGAAAAACAAACGCGGCTTGCTAAGTTGCTCAGCGCAAGCGGGAGATTCACCTACAACGCAGCAAAGCCGATTTTGATAGTCTTGGTGGCTGTCATGGTACTGGCTATCTACGGTATCACTCGAATTGAAATAAACGATAACCCTATCAAGTGGTTCTCTAAAGGTCATCACATAAGACAAGCAGATATCGAATTGAACAAACATTTCGGCGGAACCTACATGGCT
>JBHIDV010000262.1:0-4426 GCA_046760285.1 Sedimentisphaerales bacterium | reverse complement strand
AACTCCGCTCGGCCTTGCTGAATATGCATAATGACCCCAGAGGTCGTGAAATCCTCAAAAAGGTTCTGATTGACCGTTTCGTGGTGATTGAAGATAGTGCATATGATTCAATCCGTCAGATGGAAGCTTTTATAAAAGATTTCCGGTCCCAGAGGTAAAGAGTAAAAGACACGGATTAACACAGATTGACACTGATTAAATAAAAATTAAAAACAGAGTTAATTCGTGTAAATCTGTGTTTAATAAAAAGAACAAGTAAGGAAAAGACTATGGTACGGCTGAGTCTTCGCACCAAAATCATGATTTGCTGTATCGGTTTGGTTGCCCTACTAGATCTAATGGTCGTGATATTTGTCCGAAGTAGGCTCTCAGTCACCCTCCGCGCAGAATACCTGACAAAAGGACGTAATATAGCAGCAAATCTGGCTGCACGTAGTGAGCATTTCGTGTTGACGGAGGACTTTGTTTCCTTGCTGCAACTGGTCAAAGACCTGAAAAGCAATGATGAGGATGTTGCCTATGCTTATGTGGCCGACCGTAAAGACCGTGTACTAGCTCATACCTTCTCCGGGGGTTTTCCTGTGGACCTGGTAGGTGTTAATAACCTTCAGCCCGAAGATACCTGGAGGGATGAGTTGTTGGATACGGAGGAGGAAGGCCTAGTTCATGACATCGGCGTTCCAATTCTACAGGGCAAGGTCGGCTCTGTGCACATTGGAATCTCGGAGCATCGTATCCAGCAAACCATTTCACATTTTACCTTGGCACTCATAGCCATCGCTGGGTTTGCTCTTCTGGTCGCGGTAAGTTTAGCAGCAGTGCTCTCCTGGGCGGTGACACAACCGATTCATAGTCTGATAAAGGCAGCCCAGAAGATTCGTGATGGCGATCTTGGCCACCAAGTTGCAGCAACTACCAAAGACGAGGTCGGGGACCTTGTAGAGTCGTTCAACCAGATGTCCAATGAGTTACTAAAGCAACACAGGGTGCTGGATGACCGGAACCGCCATATCCGGATGGCACAGGAGCAAGCCGCTTGGGAGAGGGACAAGCTGCGTGCCATCATCGACAGCATGGTTGAAAGCATCATCTTTATCGACAACGAGGGCAAAATTTCCCTCTGTAACCAAAGCACCGAGCGGATTTGGAATACTTCCGCACAACAACTTCTGGGAAAGCCCGTATCGCAATTGCCTTCTGCTGAGCTACGTGCCACCCTCGGAAAAATCCTTAGGCAGGCGAGACAAAAGCCGGGTTTCATTACATCTCACTCCGTAGATTTGCGAGACGGCTGCTGTCTGACCAACTATTCTACCGTTCATGATGAGAAGGGGCGCTATCTCGGCCTGGTTTTCCTAAGTCTGGACATCTCTGAACGTGTGGCGCTTGAACAGGAGCAAAAACGGCTGAGAGATCAGCTCTTCCAGCAGGAGAAGATTGTGCTGATTGGCCAGATAGCTGCCAGCGTCGCTCATGAACTAAATACACCGCTGGCAACCATATTACTGCGCGCGCAACTGATGCAGAAGCAGCTTGGACATGCCTGTGGCGAGCGAAGTCGAGGGGATGGCGAGTCCTCGGACCTGGGTGTTATCGAGAATGAAGCACAACGCTGCCGACGTATCATTGAGTCCCTGCTGGGGTTCTCGCGGCGCTCAGAGGGCCTCATGACCATAGCAGACGTTAACTCCTTGGTTGCCGAGAGTCTATTCTTGGTCGAGAATGATTTAGCGCTCAAAGGTATCTCTCTTGAGACTGACTATGCCAGTAATGCAATGACCATTAGGGCCGATAGAAATGAGATTCAGCAGGTACTGCTGAATTTAGTCACCAACGCTGCGGATGCGATGCCAAATGGAGGACATCTGAGGATTACAACCAGATTGTTGTCTGAGCAAGGTCGCGTAGAGATTCGAGTAACGGATAATGGATGCGGTATGAGAAGGGACGTAGTGAATCGGGCCTTCGACCCATTTTTCACCACCAAGAAACCCGGAAAGGGCACCGGCCTGGGCCTGGCAATCTGCCGACGGGTTGTTCAGGAGTACAACGGTGAAATCGAGATTCAAAGCCAACCTGGTCAAGGTACAACAGTCTTGGTCTGTCTGCCGTATATTCCTACGGAGGTTACTGCTGATGAGTAGGACTGCCAATATCCTTGTCGTAGAAGATGACACCGCCATGCGTCAAAGCTGCGCTAAACTTTTTCGTCTCGAGGGCTACGGCGTGGTGGAAGCCTCTTCTGGAGCCGATGCCCTTGACCGGATCAGAGAGCAAGGCGACATCGATATTGTATTGACTGATATCAAGATGCCGGGAATGGACGGAATGACACTGCTTAAAGAGATCAAATCTTTGGACCGGCGGATCGAGGTGGTGTTGATGACCGGCTACGGCAGCATTAAAAACGCCGTAGAGGCAATGAAGCATGGTGCGGTAGATTACATCACCAAGCCGTTTGACACCAATGAACTTTTGCTCACCGTGGGTAAGATCATCAAGTTGAGCGGTCTTCAGAAGGAGGTTCGCCGCCTGCGTTCCGAACTGCGGGAAAAATATCACTTCGAGAATATCGTGGGACGTAGTGATGAAATGCGACTTGTGTATGAGAAAATTGAGGCGGCCAGAAAGACCGACAGCACGGTTCTGATTTGTGGTGAAAGTGGCACGGGAAAGGAACTGGTAGCCAAAGCCATCCACTACCATGGGCTTCGAGCCGACCAGCCTTTCATACCTGTGAACTGCGCGGCTATGCCCAGGGAACTGATTGAAAGCGAGCTATTTGGACACAAAAAGGGCGCTTTTACGGGGGCATCGAGCGATTTTCCGGGGCTTTTTCAGGCCGCCGATGGCGGGACATTGTTCCTGGATGAAATCGTCGAAATGCCTTACGCCAGCCAAGCTAAGTTGTTACGCGCTCTGCAGGAAAAACGAATCCGCTCCGTCGGTGGGGCCGAAGAGGCCCCCGCTGATGTGAGAGTTATCGCCTCGACCAACCAGAATGTCCAAGAAGCAATTCGAAAGAACAAATTCCGCAGAGACCTATACTACCGCTTAAATGTAATCGGAATCGAAATGCCGCCTTTGCGAACTCACCTCGATGACATCCCATTGTTAGTTGCCCACTTCATTGCCAAGTTCAATAGGGACTTTCAACGAACTGTTAAAGGAATTAGCAAGGATGCATTGGATTTCCTTGCCCGTTATCAGTGGCCCGGCAACGTCCGAGAGCTGGCCGGTGCCATCGAACATGCCTTTGCGTTTGTGAATGCGGAGACAATCGAAAGGTCTGACCTGCCTTCCTACATCGCCGAGCGCATTACCAAGCTCGAGAGCAGCACTGTGGCCGAAGATAAAATACCGGTGTCGACCTTGCTGGAAGCGGAAAGAAAGCTTCTTTGCCAAGCACTCGAGGCCACCAATGGCAATAAAACTCTTGCGGCCAAGACTCTGGGCATTTCGAGACCCAGACTCTACAAGATGATGCAACGATATGGAATTCAGAGATAACAGTGTCGTAAAGAACTGTTACACTGCAACGAATCTTTACACTTTTCTCCAAACCCTTCACCAAAGTGAGTTTTGCGACGCTCCACCCATCCAGCTGTAACAAGCCGTTGCGCAGCTTGCTGTTCTCTTGTTCCATTACCAGAAAATCAAATTTGCTGTTTGTCCACCTTAACTCATTTATACTGTGTGACTTAGACCGATTCGGTCATTTGTTCCACGGTGAGCATTTGGTGGTGGTATGAATGTTGCTGATACGGATACGAAACCCGCGTCTATCCAGGTGAGAAGTAAAAGCCGTCAGAGGTAAAGCCGTACTTTTAGAAGCGGCATTAAGTCATTGTGGATACAGACGTTACGGCTAATTTAAAGCCGTAACTGACGGGTACGGGCTCTGGATGTGCCCGGCATTTATGAAGCATATCATAGAACAAGACCAATTAAGGCCAGCCATAGTTCAGACTATTGAAGAACTGAGCGGACAGGACGTCAGGAACTGTTATCAGTGCGGTAAGTGCTCAGCCGGCTGTCCTATTGCGGCTGATATGGATCTGCCGCCCAACCAGGTGATACGATTTCTTCAGTTGGGACTAACGGATATGGCACTTCGGTCAAGAACAATATGGCTGTGCGCATCATGCGAAACCTGCACCACGCGCTGCCCCCGGGAGGTGGACCTTGCAGCCGTGATGGATGCGCTGCGGAACCTTGTCCTTCAGCGGAGCATCCGGAGTCCGGAACGAGGCATCATTTTCTTCAATCGGACATTTCTGCGCTTGATTAAAAAATATGGCCGTGTGTTCGAGATGGAGCTAATAGGGAGATTCAACACGGGGACGCTCCATTTCTTCAAAGACATCACCAAAGCACCGAAGCTGCTGTTCAAAGGTCGGCTAAAACTATGGCCGAGTTTCACAGG
>JBHIDV010000261.1:0-4437 GCA_046760285.1 Sedimentisphaerales bacterium | reverse complement strand
AATCGCGATATAGGCTCTGGTCTTTCGGACGAGCGGTGATAGCTTTCCGGTAGAGCCTTTCGGCTTTGGCCAAGTCGTTTTCCACCGCCCAGGCGTAAAGGCCAAGATTGCGAAACGCTATACTCAAGGACTTGTCCAGCTCCGCAGCGCATCTGAAGTGCTGAACAGCTTCATCGAGTCTGCCAAGATGGCCGTAGAGATTGCCAAGGTGCAGATGCGCATAAGCATCATCGGGATTTCGCTCAACGGCATACTTGAAAATCGGCTCCGATTCAGGACGAGATGGAAAAACAAAATCCCTGTAAGTCGCAGAAGCCTGCTTAAGGTATGACGTTGCACCTTCATTGTCAGACTGTAGTGATGCGAAATAAGCCAAATAATACAATGGTATGGGATTGCGTTCGGCCTGTGGAACCGCCTCGACACACACTGACATGAGCAGCTTTGCAGCTTCTTTGACCAGTCCCAGCTCAGCGAAAACAAGAGCAGTCTCTAACATTTCAAAATCGACCTCACCGACAAACGCTCGCACTTGTCGCACAAAACGGTCCATTTGCCTTTTATTTTTCAGCGCAATCAAGGCCCGTGGGACCAAATCTGTGGGGTTCTGCGTGATTCTTTCCTTAGCCTGTTTGTATGCCGACTTGGTGTTTCCAGCAGCATACAGAGCCAACAGCAAATGGTTTTTTGCGTAAGTATCCTTTGGATTCAGCAACACTGCCTTCTCGAAGGTCTCTACGGCCTTTGGATAATCACCTAAACGCATATATGCACGTCCAGCGAGGTCGTAACCGAGAGAAGTAGTACCCGGACATCGCACTGCTTTATAAGCGCATTTAAGGGATTCTTTTTCGCTTGCTAGTCTTAAATGGCTTACTCCCAGAAAATACCATGCCAAGCCGTCTGTGGGATCCCTCTGCAGTGCTTTTTGCAGCCGCTGAATCGCAACATCATAAAGCCCCGCTTCAAAATCAAGTATGCCTAAAGCCCGCAATGCGGGCGAAAACTGTGCATCCTCTGCCAGTGCTTTTTCATAGTACTGGCGAGCCTTCTTACGATTCGTTGCTAAATCATACTTGCGGCCTTTGAGGTATTTTTCCTGAACAGTAAGTTGATTATCTGGTTTTGTCATTAACTGGGAGACTTCAGGTGGCCAAACTTTAGGAATCGGCAAAGGCGTAATAAAGCAGGCAAGAACATCTCCATTTTTCGCTTTGATTGTCACTTCAACAGGTGACTCTGGAGGTGCCGAAAACGTCACCACCTGGGACTCGGCGGGAGAGAGGTCTAAACGTGTTCTGAAGAGTTCCCGATGCCCTCTGGAGAGAATACAAGTCGCTGCCGGTAATTTGCTGGTTGCAATTATGCGCAGACAGAGCCTGTCGCCCTGCCGATTGGTCTGAATGGCGAGGTCCTTTGTTGCATACTCGAAGCCATTGCCGAGGCCATGCACGGGGTACCAAAACTCCCGCCAGGAGACTTCCTGTCTGGGCCAGAGCATTCCATAATCAGACTGAGTTGGCAGTGGCCCGCTTTGCACCTCAATGTAGGCTCCGTCATCGTCAGTCAGATTCTTTTGGCTGACCAGGCCAAAGTCCCAGGTGCCCCACGTCCAGGCCTTTTTGCCGCTAAGCTCGTAATGGTTGGCCACCTGAACGATTCCACGGTCCATATCCACATCGTAAGCCCCGAAGAAATCAGCCGTGCAGTCAACAGCAAAAATCGACGCCCAAGTTTCATGGTTTTTCAGCCAGGATAGGTCTTTGCCCTCGTGAATCGGCCAGGAAAAGAATTGAACTCCGTGGTGGTCTGTTCCCAGTGTCATAGGATATATAAACCGCGTACCAGGCCGGTTCACAAAAGCGGTGCAGTTCCAGAAGTAGTATGGGCTGATAGCATCTGTAGGATTAAAAATGCGAATCTGTTCATCCAGGTAGGCCTTTGCCGGATGTAGGGTTACTCGCACCGTCCAGCGGGTTCGCTGGCTTTTTTCGAGATTGCTGATTTCAAGGTAGGCTGAGCCGTCTGCATTTTGGCCGATGACGGCATTTACTGGCGAAAGAGCCGTTACGGTATGTCCCTGTGGACCGGCATTGAACTCCACGCCGCCGCTAATCCAGGCTCCACGCATAGCTATCATGCCCGGCTTAATCACGTCGTTGTAATGGAACATCTCTTTGTTTTGTGTCTTGTCCAGAACCGAGTGCAGACGCCCGCCTAACTCGGGCAGGCAAGTAACCTTCAGGTATTCGTTTTCTAAGAACAAAGCCTTATAGGTTCGTTCTTGTTTCGTTCTGTAAAGATGATCCTGCATTGTATAAGGGTAGATGATGGAGCCTTTGCGCGCGGGAGAGAACTTGATGTCGCCTTCGAGTGCCCAGAACTTGGGATTAATGTCCTCAGCCCAGCCGTAAGTTGGAATTGTCATGGTACCTTCCCAGGCTTTGACCTTGGCCCAACTGGGCGTCAACAGTGTTAGTGATAGCCCTATGGAAAGCAGAATGGAATGAGAACATCTGAAAAAAGATTTCATAACTATCATCTCATATCCTTTCATCTACAAATCGATTAATGCTCAATATGGTTTTTCTATTAGTCTGCCGAGGGTTCCCCAGCCGCAATTTTTCGCGGCTTGGGGGCCCTTAGAAGCATGACTGGCCAAATGGGAACCGACCTCGCTAATAATTCGTACTATTTGTAGGTCATGGTCGAGAACTAACCTGTGTTGAACGTCGTGTGCCATATCTTTGCCCACCTCGTACTCAGCTTTAATAGCCTCAGCCTGACTATTAGTAGTGCTCTGCCATAGCCATTTTGCCTTGCGGACGCTGGGACCAGCCATCCTGCCTAATTTGTAAAAGACCTTGCTCACGCTACTGCGCTGCTCTGCGAGCATAAAGATTTACAGAACTCATAGTCCTCAAGTCTTTATTGCTTGTCCTTTGCGATGGCCACAAGATGATGTCTGGTTCGAAAGAACAAGATGCCCTTTGAAATTGCAGGTGTCGCCATACAGGTTTCATTCATCTTATTAATACCTATCAATTCAAATACAGAACCTGCTTTTACAACATACACATCACCTTCTTCAGCAGTGCAGTATATTTTACCATCTGCTGCCACCGGGGAAGCTGAGAAAGCAGCAGAGGAAGAACTAAGACTTTCACGATATAGCAGCTTTCCTGTCTTAGCCTCAAAGCAACTCAGTTTTGCTCTGTCTGAACAGCAATAAAGGTAATTACCATACACAATCGGTGTTGGTATATAGTTTCCACCTCTTCTGTAGCTGAAAGCGATATATTCATTACGGGTTTCATTTTCATCTAATGAAATATCACCCCTGGCTGACAGCCGTACAGCATAAATAGGAGACATGCGTCCATGTGAATTAGTAATATAGGTCAGATTACCAGCTACAATAGGCGTTGGAACCGGGATGTCACCACCACCTCTCATTTTCCAGATTTCTTTTCCTGTTTCAATATCATAGCCACCAATGTGCCTATATCCATTAACAATAATCTGGGAATGCTTCTTGCCTGTATAAACAGTGGGAGTGCTCCAGGTTGGAACATCATTTCTGGGTGTTTTCCACAACCGAGTGCCATCCTTCAGGTTAAAGGCTGCAATAAAGGAATTTTCCTGAACATCACATTGAATAATTACCATCTGCTTATGGATGATGGGCGAGCTGCCAGCTCCCCATTGTGCAGAAGGCATACGATAATAACCCCAGTCAAGTTTACCCAGGTCTTTTTTCCATATCAGATTCCCTTCCATGTCGTAACAGTACAAACCTTCGGAGCCAAAGAACACCACGACATAGTCTCCATTTGTGCAAGGTGTTGGTGTCGCATGGCTGGATTTCGGATGCCGTTTTACTTCCGGCTTTCCTCTACAAGATTGTCGATTCCATAGAATCTTACCGCTTTCTGTATCTATACAATAAATCCACCAACTGAAAATGTTCTCTTCTTTTTCTGATTTGACATCGCCGTACAAGCCCACCTTCAACCTCGATTGTCCTTTGTCCTTAACAGCAGTAGTAATGAAGATCTGATCAGCCCATATTACTGGGCTGGAATGACCGAGACCAGGGATGTAAGTTTTCCAGCGTATATTCTTGGATGATTCTATGTCCCACCTAATTGGGATGGAATAACCTTCTGCCACACCAGTAGCTGAGGGCCCACGAAACGAAGGCCAGTTCTGTCCGGCATACAAGTTGGGCGTAAGCAAGCAAGCCGTGAAAAAGAGGCTATACATAAAAGCCGTAAGAATATTGATAGAACACAGATGTCGTAATCTTGATATGCAGGACACAACTATGCTCCTTTCGCTTAGTTTAGCCTTCAAAGAAATACATATTACTAATAGGATGCCTCCGACGCAACTTTTACCCAGCGCATTTTACAAAAACCAGCATTTAGTATCCAG
>JBHIDV010000260.1:0-4446 GCA_046760285.1 Sedimentisphaerales bacterium | reverse complement strand
CCCGAGAAAGACCACCAAAGAACCCCGCCAGCCCAAGGAGGTAAATCTAACGCTGGTGATTATAGGTAGCGAATAACGAATTGCCGATCCATTCGGCAAGCTCAGGACAAGTTTTGGTCTCCGTGTTTTCTTGCCCCTGCCTTGGGTTCCCGCAGGGCGGGGTCCCTCGCAGGTGTAATCTCCGCTTTCGCGGGGATGACGGTCTTATGCCGATTTCTTCTTCTCTTTCGTGCCGGACTCGGTTTTTTTGCTGGATTTTGATTCTTTGCTTTCGGCGGTAGTTTCCTTCTTATCGGTGTCTTTGCTGGCCCCCGCTTCGCCATTGGTGCTGGTTGCGTTTTTCTCAGTCTCCGCGGCCTTCTTATAGCTTTCGCTTCTGTAATCGGTTTGATAGAAACCAGAGCCTTTGAAAATTATGCCTGCGCCGAGGCCAATCAGCCTCTTCAAACTTACTTTGCCGCATATTGGGCATTTACGGATGGGCCTGGCTTTTATGGTCTGGAACTGCTCAAACTCGTATCCGCAGCTTTCACATATATACTCGTAAGTCGGCATTTTTTCGTATTCCGTCGTGTGTATCGCATATTGCGTAAATAAATCAATACAACATTATTGCGTATCGCTTGTCTCGTGCTCGTTGCTTTGTTGCTCTTGTAACTCTACTTTTTCTTTTTCTGGTTCTTCCGCGGGTAGCTTATTAACAATTACTTTGCTGGGGCGAATGACTCGGCCATTAAGTTTGTACCCTTTTTGAAATTCTTCGAGCACGATATTGTCTTGTTCTTCGGGCTCGGCCTTTTGCATCATCGCTTCGTGTAAGGATGGGTCGAACTTTTCGCCTAATGCATTTATCTGTTCGACTCCGTGTGCTTTTAAGATGTCGAGCATTTGGTCATAAATAATCTGAATACCCTTAAAGATTTCTGTCTGTAAGCTTTCGCCTGCTTTTTGGATTGTATGTTCAAAATTATCCAGAGCTGGTAGCAATGTCTTTATTATCTTTTCTTTTTCATATTCAATTGATTCGCTAATTTGCTTGAGGGACCGTTTTTGCAGATTTACGTAGTCGGCACTGACCCGCTGCAATCTTCCAAACAGTTCATCTTTTTCTTTTTGTAGCTCATTTAACTGCTGGCGGAGCTCTTGGACTTCTTTCTTATTCAACTCAGGCTCTCTTTGTTCTCCTGCTTTTTCTTTTCTTTTGTCTTTCATCAGTGGCTACCAAAATGGTTTTTCAGCTTTTCAAAAAAGCTCTTAGCTTTTGGAGAGACGGTCTTATTTTCGGTTTTAGCGAATTCTCTCAGCAGCTCTTCTTGCTTTGCATTCAGTCGCGTTGGTGTTTCGATAGTAATCTGCACGAGCTCGTCGCCGGTACGGTGTGTCCGCATGTCCGGCAGGCCTTGGCCTCTGATCCTGAATATGCTGCCATATTGGGTGCCCGGCGGAATTTTTAACTGTCTTGTACCATTCAAGCTCGGCACATCAATAGTCGCTCCCAGGGCAGCCTGTGTAAAGCTTATAGGCACTACTGCAATAATATCGTTTCCGTCACGTTGTAAGAATTCATGCGGCTTTATTCTTACATAGCAATACAGGTCGCCGTAAGGGCCGCCACTCCGGCCCGGCTCACCTTCGCCAGCTACTCTTATACCCTGCCCTTCGTGGACACCGGCTGGGATCTTGATATTGACCGTTCTTTTTCTGGGGACTCTGCCGGTGCCTTTACAGCGTCTACAGGGGTTAGTAATAACTTGCCCCGTACCTCTGCATTGCGGACAGGTCGAGACCATCTGGAAAAACCCGCCTCCTCTGGCGACCTGGCCGGTGCCGCCACAAGTGTGGCATCGGCCCGGTTTGCTGCCTTTGGCAGAGCCGGTGCCGTTGCATTCTGAGCAGTTATCCTGCCGGGTAAATTCAATCGTCTTTTCAGTGCCCTGGGCAATATCGTTAAGCGTTAGTTCTACACTGGTTTCCAGGTCATAACCCCGCATAGGTCCTGCTCGGCGGGCTGCCCTTTGCCTTCGAGTCCCGAAGATGTCGGCAAAGAAATCATCGAAGCCGAAGATATCTTCGAAGATGCTGCCGATGTCCTGCCACCTCATATGCGTGTAGTCACGCATGCCTATTCCGCGCAGACCTTCGTGTCCGAACTGGTCATAGCGGCGGCGTTTTTCAGCATCGCTTAAGACCTCGTAAGCCTCGGCACATTCCTTGAACTTGGCCTCTGCTTGTTGGTCACCGGGGTTCTTATCGGGATGATATTTCATGGCCATACGGCGATATGCACGCTTTATATCTTCGGCAGACGCGTTCTTACCTACCCCCAGAACCTCGTAATAATCCCGTTTGGCCATAATCTCGTATTGCGTCGTGCGTATCGCGTATTGCGTTAAAGTTTCTTTAGTAAATTTGAAATCATCCGACAAATATGGTCCAGCTTTTCTCGCAATACGGCTTCTTTATCTTGCTTCATATACTTTAACTCTTTTGTTATTGTTATCTGTGTTTCCAGTTCCGCGCAACTCCCTAACGATACGTACTAAAATTGCTTATACTCTCTGTTATGGTATCGTCTAAAACCTTCTGCTACGTTAGAAGGTATGGAAATTGCTGAACGCCTCATTTGGCCTACTAAGCCATATATCTCCTGTTTTGGAAATTTCTCCGTCGATTTATATATGTCTTTGACTAATTCGATACCTTTTTTCCAAATGTCTAAGTCCCTATATCTTTTTATTCCCATAATGATTTGTCCCCTTACGCGATACGCAGTACGCAATACGCGATACGAACTTATCTTACTGCACCAGGTATCGGCTGTTGTTCTTCTCCTTCCTTCTTCTCTTTATACTCTGTTACGAGCACATTGGTGGTCAGCATCAGTCCTGCTACGGAGGTGGCCATTTGTATGGCGGTCCGGGCAACCTTTGCCGGGTCGATGATTCCAGCTTTGAACATATCGACAAACTGGCCGGTATTGGCATCGTAGCCGATATTCTTATTTTTTTGCAGTTTCTCCAGAAGTTGTGCCACGATGACATCTCCCTGGTCGCCGGAGTTGTTCGCAATCTGCATGGTGGGTAGATTTAGGGCTTTGCAAACGATATCGAAGCCTATTTTTTCATCGCCTCTGGCCTTTGCTCTGGCCTTTTCCACTTCGGGTATGGCCCGCAGAAATATTATACCGCCGCCCGGTACAACGCCTTCTTCAGTTGCCGCTCTGGTGGCGTGAAGTGCATCTTCCAGCAGGTCCTTGCGCTCCTTCATTTCCGTTTCGGTGGCGGCGCCAGCCTTGATGACAGCGACACCGCCGGTTAGTTTTGCCAGCCGCTCCTGCAGCTTTTCGCGGTCATAATCACTGGTTGTCTTTTCGATTTGGTTACGGATTTGGTCGCAACGGGCGGTAATATCTTTCTTTTTGCCGGCTCCTTCGATTATGGTGGTGGTATCTTTGTTTACAACGATCTTTTTAGCCTGGCCTAACTGCGAAAGCTCCAGGTTTTCCAGCTTGATGCCCAGGTCCTCGCTGATTACCTGTCCCGCTGTGGAGATGCCTATGTCAGCCAACATTGCTTTTCGGCGGTCGCCGAAGCCGGGAGCCTTGACGGCGCAGACTCTTAATACGCCTTGCAAGCGGTTGATTACCAGTGCTGCCAATGCTTCACCCTCGACGTCTTCCGCAATAATCAATAACGGTTTGCCAACTTGAGCAATTTTTTCCAGCAGCGGGATAATCTCACGGACGTTAGATATTTTCTTTTCGTGCAGCAGGATGTACGCGTCTTCAAAGACAGCTTCCTGCGTCTCGGCATTGGTCATAAAGTAGGGAGATATATAGCCCTTATCGAACTGCATACCCTCGACCACGTTCAGCTCATTTTCCATTCCTTTGCCTTCTTCGACCTCAATGACGCCTTCCTTGCCGACTTTGCCGATTGCCTCAGCGAGGGTTTCGCCCACCTGGGGGTCATTATTTGCACTGATGGTTGCTACTTTTGCAATGTCACTGTGGCCTTTTACGGGAACACTGACTGACTCGATGAATCTGGTAACAATGTCAGCAGCTTTGCTAATTCCCCGCTGCAGGGCCATTGGATTTGCACCGGCGGTTACATGTTTTAGCCCCTCCAGGTAGATTGCCTCTGCCAGGACCGTAGATGTTGTTGTTCCGTCGCCGACAATGTCAGACGTTTTGCTGGCAACCTCGTTGACCATCTTCGCTCCCATATTCTTGAATGGTTCGGGCAGCTCAATCTCTTTACTGACAGAAACTCCATCCTTTGTAACCTTCGGAGAACCCCAGCTCTTTTGCAAAATCACATTCCTGCCGGTTGGTCCGAGCGTGACCTTGACTGCTTCAGCCAGTTCTTTCAGGCCATCTTTAAGCTCCGTTCGTGCTATATCGTCAAACATCAATTGCTTTGCCATTTTTTGTTCCCTCTTTTT
>JBHIDV010000259.1:0-4456 GCA_046760285.1 Sedimentisphaerales bacterium | reverse complement strand
AAAATGAGGGAAAAGGAATTTTATCACTTGACTTTGAGCTCTTCATAGGTGGCTTGTAATTATACTTTTTTTGGCAAAAACTGCAAGTTAACTAATATTGCGGCAAAAAGGCACAAAAGGAAAAAGATAAATGGAATAAAAATAGTGTACCCCTTAGGGGTAAAAATCAGTGTTAATCCGTGTCAAAAAACAAAAAACCCTGCCATAAATGGCAGGGCTAAACAATATAAATTTCTGTGTTCTCTGTGCCCTCTGTGGCTTTTTTATTTGTGTCCATTCGTGTTAATTCGTGGTTAATTTTTTGACTTCACCCTGCCCACCCATCCTTCGCTAATACTACGGAGGGCAAGCAGATGGCAGGGCTAATCGTCCATCATTCTGGGAAAGGCGATGCACTGTCGGATTTACTTCTATCCACCTATAAATCTTATTGTCCGAAAAATGGGAATAGCTTTTTTAGTTCAGCAAGTGAAGGTCGCCTGCCGTATTCACAGACCTGAAAGGCCTCAGCGTATTTTATTTGTCTTCCCTTTTTTTGGCCGTATAGCTCGATGAGCTTGTCGCGGTATTTATTTGCGGTGGCGGCAAAGCGATTGCCGAATCCTCGTCGCAGTCGCTTTAGAGCGGCTTGCATTTCTGCATCGTTTTTGGGGATTCGACTTTCATTTCCGCCGCAGCCGCCTTCTACGAATTGCGATACGAGCGCCGAAAGTGCATCGAGTTTTTGCTCTATAACACTATCAATGCCGACCACTACATCCGGCTCAAACGGGTTAGGCTTTTCAAACCGGTCAGAGTAATACATAAAGACAGGGTTTCGGGGCAGATGCGAAACGTCCGGACAGAAGAAGGGGACCGTGACCATATACGCTGCGTCCTGCACCAGGATACCTGTGTAGCGGTGGTCAGGATGATAATCGTTGGGTCGATGTGCCATTACGATGTCGGCTTTCCAATCGCGAATGAGACGGACGATTTTTCTTCTGTTTTCGAGGGTCGGCATAATCTCGCCATCGTGGATGTCGAGGACTTCTGTTTCGATACCGAGGATTTTTGCTGCTTCTTGGACTTCTTCTGTTCGTCTCCGGGCCAGCGGCCCACCAGCCATTTTGAAGTGCCCGATGTCGCCATTGGTGGTAGAGACGAATTTTACTTTGTGGCCCTGGGCTGTCCACATAGCTGCCACGCCACCGGCCCGGATTTCGGAATCGTCCGGATGTGCGCCGAAACAAATGATTCTCAGGGGGCGTTCTGCGGCCACAGCCGGGCAGTCCATACTTGTGATGCCCAGTACCAATGCCAGTACTGCCGAGACCAACTTCACAAAGTCAATAATCTTCTTTTCCATCGTTTGACTCCTTTCCTTGAAACGTTCTTATTTTTGAAAAAACGGGAAGAGCTGTTTCAGTTCAGCAGCGGAGGGCTGGCGGCCGTATTCGCAGAGCTCGAACGCCTCGGCGTACTTGACTTTTTTACCTTTTTTTTCGCCGTAAAGCTCAATCAGTTTGGCCCGGTATTTATTGGCAGTTGCTTCGTTTCTTCTGGCAAAACGGGCACGAACCTGCTGTCGGCGTTTCTGGCGTGCCGCTGGTTCCTTTGGAACCGGCACTACCCGCTCAAAGTTGCCGGTGGCCCACAGCGATTCAATCTGTGATTCAAGGACCCAAAGGGCGTCCGCCTTTTTTTCAAACACATCATCGATTGCAACCACCATGTCCGGCTCAAATGGATTTGGTTTTTGAAAGCGGTCCGACAGATACAGGAAAACAGGGTTCCTTGGTAATTGCCGAACATCCGGGCAAAAGAATGCCACCGTTACCATAAACGCGGCATCCTGCATCAAGACCCCTGTATAGCGATGGTCCGGATGGTAGTCATTGGGGCGATGTCCCATCACGATGTCCGCTTTCCATTGCCGAATGAGACGGACAAATTTCCTGCGGTTTTCCAAGGTCGGCATAAGCTCGCCATCATGGATGTCCAGCACTTCCGTCTCATCAATGCCCAATATCTTAGCAGCTTTTTTGACCTCGGCGGTACGGCGTCTGGCCAGCGGGCCACCAGCTATCTTTGCATGGCCGATGTCACCGTTGGTGGTCGAGACAAACTTGACGTGATGGCCCTGGGCAGCCCACATAGCTGCGACACCTCCTGCTCTATGCTCGCAGTCGTCCGGGTGCGCGCCAAAAACAATGATGCGCAGCTTGCCGTCATCTGGCGGGCTGGAAGCGGCCTGGGCTGAGCTACACCGGTTTGCCGTAATCAAGTCTGATAGGCCGAATACCAATACCGAGACCAGCAGCGTTACGCTCCCCAAAACAATTACTTTCTTTTTCATTTTCATCGTTCGTCTCCTAAAAAATTGCGACAATAAACCTGCTCGCTCCGCCGCCAAGGCGAGAACACAAGACAGTTACAAGTGTACAGCAGCAAAACAAGCCGGTCAAATGTAAACTCTGTCCGTCATCCGTGGAAAGGCGATGCATTGTCGGATGTGTTTTTCGCCGGTCAGCCAGGCGACGGTCCGCTCGACTCCCAGGCCGAAGCCGCCGTGCGGCACCGAGCCATATTTACGTAAATCCAAGTACCAGTTGTAAGTTTCAGCATTCAGGCCTTGCTCAAGAATTCGTTCTAAAAGCCGATTGTAATCGTCTTCCCTGACCGACCCGCCGATGATTTCGCCAAAGCCGGCAGGGGCAAGCAAATCAAAATTCAAGACAACATCTTCATTGTCCCTGTCGGTCTTCATATAAAAAGCCTTAGCTTGTTTAGGATAGTGCGTGACAAAAACGGGTTTGTCGTGCATCTGCGAGATAATAGTTTCGTCCGAGCCGCCCAAGTCTTTGCCCCATTGAAATTCAGCAGCCAATATAGCGTGCTTGGGGTTGTTTTCGATTCTGGTACTCACTTCGCTAAGTTCGGCACGAAGTTCGATAAGTTCTGCGGCGTTTCTTTCTCGCTTCCATTGCTTAATCTGGCCTTTTTGCTCTTCTTCGAGGGCAGCGATTCTTTTTTCGATTTGCTGTTTTTGATTTTTAAGCTCTTGCAATTGGTTAGTAAGGAATTTTTTGGTTTTTTCGCCGGTCAAGATTTCCACAGCCTCGTTGTAAGTCAATCTATAAAAAGGCGGCTTGATTTTTTCAAGTGCTTCTGTATCGGCATCCAGAGCTTCAAGCTCGTTTTTATTTTTTTGCAGGACCTCAGTGGCTATGAAGGAGACGAAATTTTCTGCTAATTCGAGTAGGCCATCGAGGTCGATGAAGGCCACTTCCGGCTCGACCATCCAGAACTCGGTAAGATGCCGACGGGTCTTGCTCTTTTCGGCTCTGAATGTTGGTCCGAAGCAATAGACCTTGCCAAAGCTCATTACGGCTGATTCGAGATATAACTGGCCGGTCTGAGTCAGGTGCAGGGGCCTTCCGAAATAGTCGACTTCGAAAAGCGACTGCTGGTCCTCGCTAATTATGCTGGTAAGAATGGGCGTATCAATTAGTGTAAAGCCATTGTCATTGAAAAATCTACGAATAGCATCGACAATAGTGTGACGGATTTTGCCGATGCACCACTGCCGTTGTGAGCGAAGGTGCAGATGGCGGTGCTTGAGCAGAAAATCGACGCCATGCGATTTTGGCGTGATGGGATAACCATCAGCCGGTGAAATTATTTCTGCGTTTATCACGGCCAGTTCGTAACCGCCGACGCTTCTTTCATCAGCGCGAACGGTGCCGGTGACAGTTAGTGACGATTCTTGGCCGAGACGTTCTAACTGCTCGAAGAGTTCATCTGTCACTTTGCCTTTTTCGACAACGCACTGACAAAGCCCGGTGCCATCACGAACAATCAGAAATTGAATCTTACCGCTGCAACGGGCCTGATAAAGCCAACCAGCCACTGAGACTTCTTCACCTTCAAAGTTGACTAAATCACAAATTTGGGTAAAGCCATTCATTATAAACCCAGTTTTTTACGCAAGTGGTTGAGCAGTTGGTCGTTTGAGACCCTTATCTGTTCCATAGAGTCACGGTCGCGGACGATTAAGGTGTTACTCTGATTTATTTGTCTTTTCGTCATCAGGCAGCTCCAGAAGTCGCACATCCTCAATATCAACTTGTCGCAAAGATGCACGCTTGGAGGCAATAAGGTCCTCCTTGGATAGAATAAAAAAGTCTTGTCCTTGATATGTTATGGTCTTTCGCCGACGCCAGGCATCCTGAAATGAGACGCCGGGCGTTTTGGTCTGCACGTCAATTCTTACTCGGTCGTTAAAGACCGTGATTTCATGTGCTATCACATCCTGTGCGTTCGTCATCGTTGCTGTGCCGAAACCCGCCTCCACTAATGCATCCAGAAGCCGCTGAGCGTTATCGGCAGTTGCATCAATCAATATATCCAGGTCGAAGGTAGCGCGGGGGATACCATATAGTACCGAGGCAACACCTCCGATAACCATATATCT